>JAEUSG010000196.1 GCA_016788315.1 Fibrobacterota bacterium
ATGTTTTTTGGGTTAACTCAGCTCAATAAATATCGGTTATCTCGAATAGGTAACTCTCCTTATTAAAAATTATTCCTAGCATCCAAATATATGCAATAAACCTAAATTTAAGATGGATTAGACGAATTTTCAAAATAACCAGAATCTCGGAAATAAGTCCCGAAGGTTATTTATACATAGTCTTTCGCGCCAATTTTATTTCGCGCACTAAAAAGGATCGTATTTGCTTGATTTTCAGATTTTTACTAATGATTCTGCAAGAAAAAACAGTCGTTCGTCACCAGTCCTAAGCTTGGGAAATCAGGATTTATAATTGACAGCCGGCACAAGCATCGACTCAACCGAACGAATTATTCCATCCGTATCAAATCCGCATTCTTTATGAAGTTCATTCTGTTCACCGTGTTCAACAATGTGATCAGGAATTCCTAGTCTTCTTACCTCAGCGTGGTAATTATGATCGGCCATAAATTCCAGTACAGCACTTCCAATTCCGCCTTGAATGCAACCATCCTCCACTGTTAGTATTTTCTTGAAAGTTGAAAAGACTTCGTGTAATAATTCTTCGTCCAATGGCTTGGCAAAACGGAGGTCATAATGTGCCGGGTTAATACCTTTCCTGGCGAGTTTCGCGCACGCTTCTACCGCATAATTACCAATGTGGCCAAAAGTTAAAATGGCCAACTCTTCACCATCTTTTATCTTCCGGCCCTTACCAATTCCTATCTCCTCAAAAGGAGTTCTCCAGTCAGGCATCACGCCCTGGCCTCGTGGGTACCGAATTGAAAGGGCTTGCTCCTTTCTGGGCAACTGAGCCGTGTACATCAAATTTCTCAGTTCCTTCTCATTCATGGGAGCCGAAACAATTATATTTGGAATGCACCGGAAAAAAGCAATGTCATAAGCTCCATGATGGGTAGGGCCATCGGCACCCGCAAAGCCAGCACGATCCAGGCAAAAATTAACTGGCAGGTTTTGAATGCACACATCATGAATTACCTGATCGTAAGCCCGCTGCATAAACGAACTGTAGATATTACAAAATGGTATCAAGCCCTGGGT
>JAEUSG010000213.1 GCA_016788315.1 Fibrobacterota bacterium
AATCACAGTTTTCTACGGTGTTTAATATTTCACCCTTAATGTTTTTATCAATACCTGTTTGTAAATAGAAAGGGCTTCCTGCGAGCAGGAGATTAGTCAATTCGCTTTTGGCCACAGAAATCTTATAAATACCTGAATTTAGTTTTTCCATAGAATTAACATGAAATTGCAGCGTACTGACATCGTTTAGGATAAGGAAAAACTGTATTGATTTCATAGGTAAAAGCTACCTGGACAAAATAGTTTTAGCTATCAATACCTTTTTATCTGCCTGCAACCTGTAAATGTAGATGCCTGCAGCTACTGATCGGTCTGAGGCATCTTTACCATTCCAGGAGAAACGGTGCAGGCCTGGAGCTAAATCGCTTTCGCCAAGAGTTCTGACAACTCTTCCGCGAACATCACAGACGTCAAGTTTAACGCGGGCACTGCCAGGTAAATTTACATTGATATTAGTGACTCCTGAGAACGGCATCGGACTCGAAGCAATAGAAAAAAGTGGTGTTCTCCAGTACATGTTTTCCTGAACTGCAGTTGAAAGAGCAGTTAGTCCGGGAAGATTATCTGCACTGTAAACCATTCTTACTTTAGCAATACGGTAGTTCATGTAGTCGCTGACATATATGTAATCTTCGGAGGCAACGGCAGAAGTGGGCCATGCCATTGGAATGTCGGTGCTTGAAATTACAGCCTGCCCTGGCAGACCGGGAAGACTGCCGCGTGAATCGATATTGCCGTACTTACCAAACTGATTAATGACATTTCCATCGTTATCGGCAACCGTAACCTGACATGTTATTGCACTTGGCACAATAAGGCGACCGTATGCATCAACATCAAAACGTGGAGAACGGCATTGACATCCACCTAATCTATCCATGCTGAATGGTGCTAGTGGCAGATCGTAAACTTTATCAGCATTGAATACAGCTGATGTTGTTACCGCACCGGAATCTCCTGCCTTGAATCTGATAATGCTTCCATTTCCCCATTTAAAGCCAGTGTCGCTGGAAAACCAAGTCGGGGCGGAATACGTTGCAGATCTGATGCCTGCACCAACATAAATGTTGCCATTTCGATCAAGTTTTACACCACCGCTCATTTGAGGAAGTGTTCCAATTTTAACATTACCATAAGAAGTTATAGTGGAGCCGGTGTCAGGGTATATGCCGACATAACTTGTCATACGATCAGCATTTACACCCATAATTGCCACGTTATTATCGTTAGCAACAGCAATTCCTCTAGCTCCTGTGCACGGTGCAAAGCGGGCATATACTGGGCCTGTTAGCTGGTTTTTACCGGGTGTATTTGAAAAATTAACAGGCTCAAGTGAATCTCCAAGAGTGTAACGGGTTACAGGAGCAGAAAAATTTGTGCCTTCATAAACATACAATTCATTCTTCGGACTAATTGTCCAATCAAGACCATAAAGGCGTTTTTTTGCTTTTGTTATTATGTTAGATAGTCTTGGTGAATTCCAATTTGTTAATCTATATAAACCATACCAGGAATCAGAGACATATAAATTGTCATTTCTTGTGTCTACCTGTAAACGGTCAGGTGTAGGGTTTTCACTTCCAAGATCATTGTTTGCCAGACTTATTGCCTTCATGTCCTTTGTCAGTGAGAGAGTGGAGCCGTTGTCTTTGTAAATCCTAATGCCTTGACCCCATACGCCGACCCAGATAGAAATTTCACCATCAACGTCATTTACAGCCATACTCGAAGTCGCACTTCTTCCCGAACGACCTATGTTTGCTGAGGCGACATTAATAGTGCATAACGGTGTCGCACCAGTTGAGAAGGAGGAAAATTTAATCAGTTTGACAGTATTTAAACACGCACCAGCCCATGCAGCCTGTGATTGCGTCAAAACATAAATAGAGCCGTTTCTTCCGCAAATTTGAACACGGTGTGGATGAACGATAGGGAGTGCTCCTAAAAACTTTGCGTTTGTGTCATAAACACCTACTTGTTTATTTAGACGATCACAGACATAAATGCGATTTGAGGAATCCATTGCTGTCCCGTGTAGTGCTGAGTACAAGCTTCCCCCGCCCAGCTTTGCCAGTCTGTCGGTATTTGTTTTAGGCACACTGTCAATTGCAAGCCATGTCGACGCATTTCCGGTTACGGTGTCTATTATAAACACTTTGCCATCTCTATAAAAGTTAGTATCTGGTACAATTTGAGTGGATGTTCCGAGTGTTCCTGTATAGTTAAAAATTCCAGTCAAAAGAAATTTTCCATTTTTAAGTGGAAGTAAATTGGCTTCACCTCCAACAGAATATGCGGGATTGTATGTTGCGAAAGCGGGTGTTTTAAAAAGTGTCTTTGATGTTCCGTTACCGGTGCATGAGCCATCAGTACCTATTGACATTATGTCTAAGTCACCAAAAACCAGCTTTCCTTCAGCATTAATGTAATGGAGTTTGCTGTTGTATCGGTGATTCATGTAGCCAAGTTTTGTTCGTGTAAACATCGGAAGAGATGTATTTGTGCTCTTTGGTATAAAACTTCCGTCTGGATTATTAATTACACCCCATCCAGCAACTTCATTTTGACTTAGATTGGATGGCATAGGAAAGAGTGTTTTGACATAATTACCCGATTTGTCAAATTTGCGCACGCTCAGAAATGTTTGTCCGTAATGTTCATGCCAGAAGTTCGCTGGTGCACCAGCAACATATACTGAACCATCACTTCCAGCAACTATACCGCTTATATATTGAGAATATGCGCCTATTGAATAAGGTTCACCGCCGATGAGTGAGACCAATTGAGTTGTCATTCCGGCACGGACACGCGCTTTAAGATTTGCTTCGGGTACACTAACCGGTTCTCCACGATCGTTAGTGCCATCCCAAGCCAATGTTTGAGTAAATGTGTTTTTTGTAAATGGAGCCGGTGCTTTGGCACCAAGAACACCTGCAGCCAGGTGGCGAACAACAGTTGAGTCAGCAATATTGACTATTGATATAGCTACATCAGCTTCGCCGCTCACGGTGAATGTTATTTCCCAGGAATTTACAGCCTTTTTTGTCAGCGTCGGACCACTTGTTATTGTCACGGCTGCCATATTCAATTGGAAAAGTAAAAAGGCTGATATAAGTACTGTTTTTATGAACATGATGTTGTCCTCCTATTATTATATCTCTGTAAATTATCTGCTTAAGATGCCCTTAATCTCTGTCACTATCCGACCCCTTCTGATTTTGAATATGTAAATTCCGGCTGAAGCATTCTTGCAGTTCCAAACTGTAGACCTTGTACCAGGCGTGAAACTTTGTCTGTGTATGAGACGGCCGTCAATAGCAAAAACCTCTAAAGAAACCTTCTCATCTGAAGCTACCTGTGTACCGAGATCAATAATTGTTCTAGGTGTGAATGGATTCGGCAGGATAGATGCTGATGCTGTTTTAAGAGCTGTTTTTTTATGAAGCTCTGTTCCTGTTAACCCTTTATATGCAATAACGCCGGAATCAGTCTTGATAATTACAGAAGCGTAATCTCGTGCTTTGTAGTGATCTACAGCCTCAATTCTTACGGTACATATTTTTGCTTCAGTATAAGTTTTCGAAAAAGTAAATGAAGTTCCTGATGAATCTGGATCTGTTTTGCCTCTGTTGTAGCTTGTACCATACCAGTCATATCCTGATATTCCATCATCTGCGTCTGTTGCTGTAGCTTTGAATTTCCAGCTCATTCCATTTACACGTTCTGCTGTAATTTCACTTATGATCGGCTTGATATTTGCCGGTGTCATATTCGGCTTCAGACTTAGATCTCCGTGAAAATTTGCTGACCATATTGCACCATTTGCACGAAGCCAGGCACGGCCGAACGAAGAGCCGGATCCAAGATATTTTCTTGCTTTATATCTTGGAGCGGCATCTGATGACGAATCTTCTAGATGGAAACCCAGCCCGACATAATCCGAAGCTGAAACCGCCAGAACACAACCGCTGTTCTTAGATAGGAGAAACCTGTTTGTAATAGTACCGAAAACACCTGTATGGCAGTTTTCTCCAAAAATAAAGCGAGTTGATACTATTGTATTGCTGACGTCATTATTTCTGAATACCCATATTTCATTACCCGCTCCATCGTAAAGTGATCTATACATATCTCCATTGCCATGTGTATTAGCTGTGAAAAATTCTCCACCGAGTTTGAATTCATAATCAATTGGATTGGTTTTATCGCTGATACCATGCTTTCTTGTATCAGGCCAGATTTCATTAAGTTTATTGTAGTCCATTGGCGCTGATTTGGAATACATGTTATAATAGAATGCTGTTCGTGGTAATCGGCTTGCTCCTGTCCTGAAGTCATGGTTATTCTGCAGCATCCTCTTGACAAGAGTCACTTCGCTTCCTATGTCTGAAGTTAACTCATTTCCCCAGCCGCTTAATGCATTCATGTACGATATCCAGATGTTTGTAAAGCCCGGTGTAAAGTGATAACCGGAATAACCGCCGAATCCAACTAAATGACCAATGATAGAATCTGTTGAAAACTCAGGCTCCCATTTTGTCATACACCAGAAAGCACTTGTCCTGTTTATAACCTGATCTCCAGGGCCGCCGAAATAGGGGAGCTTTCCGATCATAATTGATCCAGTAAGCATGTTGTCTCTTTTGTTGTATTCTGCCGTCAAAGTATCCCAAAGCTGTTTAGCATGAGTAACATTCCATGGCGCAGGTGTATTGAATGGACATATTCTAGCTTTGTAGCCTTCATTTTCCAGATCGCTCTTAAGACGGTTAACCTCTGTCTGTATAGAAGTAAGGAGAGTCTGGTTTACAACAATAAGAACGGTCATGTTTCCAGGTTCGGAAGGGGTAACACGAACTTCGCAAATAACATTTTCAGTGGTTGTAAGATTTGTAGTAACCCTATATGTAAATGTATCTCGTCCAGTAAAGCCTTCTGCTGGTATGTAAGTGAAACCAGGATAAAACTTTGGGGCATTAGCCATTCTGGATTTCCCCCCCGAGGTACCTATGCGGAGATAAAATGAATTTGTATCGAACCAGTTGTTAACCACACGAACAGTTCCATGTTTTGCGGCTGATACCTCAATCGTTGCAGAAGTTACGGTTGTATCCCACTTTTTCAAAAAAGGACAGAAGGTAAGTGTGTCCCCAGATTGAACAGAAACTTTCATTGGTATAGCTGTTAAACCATTTATCGTTCCGATACAAAACATAATAATGGTAATTGTGAATATTTTTTGATGGATTTTCATTTAAGTCCCCTGCTTGTAAGTGGATTAATAGTTGAATTGAATAAACAGAATTAGGCAATTAATATGCCAACATAAAAAGGGCTATATTTATGAAATTAGGCCTATTTGTATAAAAAAAGGGCAGATCTGAACAGTAGTGAACAGTGCAAATTGGCGTTTTTCATCGTTTTTAGTTATGTTGAATACATGTCGCTGCCCAAATCATTACTTAAAGAATTCCTGAATACTGTCTCTGCTGACCAATATTTGTATGTGACGCATGATGAATCAGGAAACATTGATGATTTCATAAATACTCCCAAAACCCCTATTCTTTTCTCCTTACTCAAACAGCTTCAACTTGGAACTAAACTCTCAGACTTTTTCATTTGGGAAAATGCTTTCAGAAAGGGCAGCTCGCTTTTTTACAGGCAGCGAAAGGCTATGTCCATAACAGATCCTTTTTTCCGGTTTTATACTGATTTAACACAGATAATAATGGCATCCAAACCGATTGAGTCAGGTCTATATTTAGGACGAATCGCGCAGCTTGAATTTTATCCAGTAATAAAGTCATCATCGCTTAATTCAATTCTAATGGTTGACAATGAGACCGACGCGATACGTGGTTTTTCAGATTCTTTTTATAGTCTTTTCTCTTCAAAATATGCAAATCCTATTGATATGATTGGGAAGCATTTGCGTGAATTTATTACTCCATCTCCTGCTGAGTTCCAAAAAGCTCAACAAACATTGATATCTCCGTCTAAGGAAAATGGATATCAAAAAATCCTGGATATTGATTTTAAAAATGCATCAGCTGCAGATTATTTGATTCCATACGGAGGAGATTTTACCTCATTAACAAATGGCTGCAAATGGACAAATAACGGCAATGCTGCATGTTACGCTCTGCTGAAAAACAGCATTCGTACAAAGGACACAGATTTTATTCTCACGTTAGAGTATGATAATCTAGGCCAAAGCGGACTGTTTTTCATACTTGGAGCAAACAGGGAATTTAGGCTCGAAGCTCCGGATGATAAGGGTTACTCCGCCGGAGATGTTATGGATATTGAAACGCGAAACACGACTGTAATAAAGAGGAATGGTGATATTCTTTATGCTTCTCGTTTTACGACAATTATAGCAGGACGGCATGTTTTTGACTTCTGTAAAACCGGTGAAACAATAAGTGTTTACAAAAATAATGAACTCACGGCTTCATATGTTGATACCGATTTTCTGCATGCTGCAAAAGGACAATTAGTATTGGCGCTCAGGCCTGGAAAAAGTTGCTTGTTAAGTAAGATGGTTCTAAAAACGAAAGTAGTTGAGTCTGCTGCCAAAAACATAAGTAAGAGATTGATGTGCAGAACTATTGAAAAACCAACACGTTACTTTGTTCTCGACCGTTTTTACAGTAGTATGTTGGGCCAAACTGACTTTTTGCATATTTCAGGATTTCTTCTCTCCAGTGTTACAGAAATACAGGAACAGGCGAAAGAGTTCGGCTTGAAGTATAAGTCTCTTCTTGCAGGTACAACACCCTCATCGGCAACATCATTTATTTGCAACAGCTCTCCAATGAATCACGTGCGCGATACTGCAGTGCTGGCGGCAAAATCAGATGCAACTGTTTTGATTGAAGGACCTACCGGAGCAGGTAAAGAGGTATTAGCGAGATTTATACACGAAAGCAGCAAAAGAAAAGATGGCCCATTTGTAAAGGTTGACTGCGCAACAGTGCCTCAGTCTCTAATAGAAAGTCATTTGTTTGGGCATGAGAAGGGTGCATTCACCGGTGCTATAGGGCAAAACATAGGATTGTTTGAGGCTGCACAAAATGGAACTATATTTCTTGACGAAATTGGTAATTTGAATCTTGAAGTGCAAGCAAAGCTATTACAATTTTTCAATGATTTTACAATTACACGGGTTGGAAGCAATAGTCCCATCCGTTTGGATATCCGAATGGTAGCAGCATCAAATGTTAAATTGAAAACTCTGGTTAAGAACGGGCTTTTCCGTGAGGATCTTTATTACAGACTCAATGTAATATCAATTGTCATACCTCCGCTTAAAGAACGTAAAGATGATATCCTTCCGCTTAGCCGCCATTTTCTGAACAAGTTTACCGGCGAACAGGGCAAGGATATTGTTGCTTTTACGGAAGAGGCGGAAAAGAGACTGCTTGCTCACGATTGGCCGGGTAATGTCCGTGAACTGGCTAACGTTGTTCAGAGGGCGGTAATTTTTTGCAACGATAGCGAAGTTCCGGAAAAACTCATTCAGATGCCTGATATAGTATCAAGTGATGTTGCGGAGAATACAAGGCCTAAGAAAAGCCGACGTCTTACTAAACATACGTTGCCCGAAACCGTATTAGTGTCATTGCGTAAACATGATGGCAATGCAACTCTTGTAGCAAAGGAACTTAAAATGAGTCGAACAACACTATATAAATTTCTTGAACAGAATAAGATGAAACTGGATTCATTTAGAAAGGGCTTCAATTTATTTCTAGTATTTTTTGCGTTAGCAGTAGCATCTTTGCAAGCTCAGGAAAGTGTAAAGAAGATGGCGCTTCCAGCAGGATACACTCGCTTGACCTATTCGGAAGAAACTTTCAGCGGCTGGGTTCAGTCACTGAAACTGAAGGCGGATAAAAAAATACGTGTTTATGATGGTTCCTTAATTTCTGAAGGATATTTTAACAAAGCAGCAGTAGTGGAAATGCCGCTTTTGTTTAAGGTGGATATTGAGCAATGTGCAGATTACTGCATGAGATTATGGGCAGAATACCACAAGACACAGAACTCTCTTAATAAGCTTTATTTGTACACGTATTCCGGAGAAAAAAAGCTGTTCTCAGCTTCTGGAAAAACATTGAATCAATTCTTAAAAACCGCTTTCTCAAATACAAATTCATTTTCGCTGAAGCAGGGATGTAAGCAAGTTGTAAAGGACAGTCTTCGGCCAGGCGATATGTTTGTCCAGAATGGCAACGGAGGCATAGGTCACGTATCCATGATTGTTGATATGTGCGAGGCGAAAAATAGTTCCGGCAAACTTTACCGTTTGGGTTTCAGTTTTATGCCCGCGCAGGAATTCCATATCGAAGGAGCTGGAAGCGGGTATGGCGTTGAAGGATGGTTTACTTTTGAAGGTGCTATGAAATATCTGGAAGAAACCTTTGTAATAAAACCTGTTTTACGTAGATTCTAATCATGAGGTCGATAGTATTAATTTTGATATTTGCAGTAATGACCATTTCGGGAGATCCTTTAACTGATTGGGCCGCATTCGAGTTAAATGTTCGTGATGGCATAATTTCAAAAGATTCAGCCAGATCTGATTTTCCAGATATCTATAAAAAGATCAAATCAGAGGCTGAACAATATAGATATTCCAGTGATGTAAAGTGGTCAATACCGATTGCAGGATGCAGTATAACCGATTTCGGTAAAGGTGGCTTCAAACCGGATATCCGTTACGGCGGTTCTGAAATCAAAGGTTATGATTTTTACGATGGTAACAGACATGGCGGTCATCCCGCTTATGATATTTTTATAAAGGATAAAAACAGGGATTGTCTGGATGATAAGAGCGGCAAGTCAGTTCAAGTAGTTGCACCGATTAATTGCTTTGTTTTGACATCAAGCAGCGGTTGGATGAAAGGTTCGTCCATACGTGGAGGAAATTATGTCTGGGCTTTTGCACCTGATTCAGGCTACTTTCTATACTTCGCTCATATGAGAGAGATAAAAGTAAAGCCTGGTACATTTCTTAAACAGGGAGATACACTTGGGACGGTTGGTCGTACCGGCAAAAATGCCGATATCCCTCGTTCGCCGACACATATTCATATGACGGTGTTGAAGGTTAATGGAGAAAATTTAAAACCTGTTGATTTTATAAATAAGTTCTGATAGATGTTAAGTTATATTTTAATAATTGAAAACAAAAAGAGGTGAATATGTCCATAACACTAACTGATTTCCCAAAATTACATTGTCCGTTTATCCGTCAGACTTTTAAAGTAAACAAGGATGATTTTAAACGAATAGGCAATAAGTTCGGCTTACGGGAACCTGAAGCATATCTCGCAGTTGACAGAATAAATCCAGGCTACGAGTGGGTCTTCGACGATCCAGATACATTTGCTGTTGAAAAGCTCAATGGAACAAATGTAAAGCTTATGACAGAAAATGGAAGGCTTGTCGCTCTGCAAAACAGAAAAAATATCATAGATCCGCTTCAGATTCTCCATGGAAAGACCTTTATAATAGAGGGAATCTTTATGTCCATTGCAAAGGGTTATGTTCACGAAAATGGCGAACAGGCTGGCGAACTAATCGGGCCCAAATTGCAGGGTAATCCCTATAAAATGGAAACACATGAATGGTATCCGTTTGAGAAATCACTGAGCGCACTCCGCTATAAGTCGTTTGATTCACATCCAAGGGGTTTTGACAATTGGGATTCCTGGTTTAAAGATCATCTTTTCTCTCTATATTTTCAGAAGCGTGCCAGTAAGATTGGTCTAACTGATAAGGTTTTTGCCGAAGGTATAATACTATATAATATGCGCCGAAAGAGCGAGGGGAAAAGTTGGATGGCAAAACTTAGGCGAGACATGTTCCCCTGGTTCTACGAAGGAATTCAGATCTTGGATTATGACAAAAAAGGGCGTGATGAAATTGAAGAACAGGAGCACTTTGAGTAATTTAATATTTAATATTGAATTACCACACGTCTTTGATTATATTAGAGTTACAATATGTTTATACGGCAAATCAGCGACTATGTACTAAAAATTTCAAGCCAATACCCAGTTATTACTTTGACTGGTCCAAGGCAATCGGGAAAGACTACTCTTGTCAAAACCATCTTTCCACAAAAGCCATATGTATCCCTTGAAAACCCAGATGTAAGAGCTCATGCAGAGGATGATCCCAGGGGATTTTTGAAAAAATATGAAAATGGTGCAATCTTTGATGAAATACAAAGAGCACCAAATATTCCTTCGTATCTTCAATCAATGGTTGATGAAAATAGGGAGCCAGGACGGTTTGTACTTACTGGAAGCCAGCAATTTTCACTTTCTGCACAAATCAGTCAGTCTTTGGCAGGTCGGACTGCAATGGTTCGTCTTTTACCACTTTCGTTAGCTGAACTATCAAGCCAAAACAGCACACTTGATCAGCTTCTTTTTTCAGGTATGTATCCGGCGATTCATGACAAGAAATTGGATGTTTCAGATTATTACGCAAACTATCTCGAGACATATGTCGAACGAGATCTGAGACAATTAGCCAATGTAGGTGATTTGCATCTGTTTCACAAATTTTTAGGTTGTTTGGCTGCGAGAGTAGGTTCGCTTTTAAATATGAGCAATTTGTCAAATGATGTTGGCGTCAGTATGCCGACAATTCAGAGATGGATATCTATTTTAGAGGCGGGTTACATAGTTTTTTTGCTGCAGCCATTTCATAAAAATATATCTAAAAGATTAATCAAAACGCCTAAAGTTTACTTTTATGATACTGGTCTTTTGTCATATCTTCTAAAAATTTCAACACATGATGCTTTGGCTACACATCAGATGAGGGGGCCTGTTTTTGAAAATTTTGTTATTTTGGAGATTATGAAAAACAGTCTCAACATTGGGAAACGACCGCAACTATTATTCTTCAGAACACAGTCCGGTGATGAAGTCGATTTGATAGTGGAAGAAGAGAAAGGATTGACTGCCGTAGAAATTAAGTCTTCTCTTACCTGGGACAAATCATTTCTGAAAGGGTTAAACGTGTTTTCGGATCTTTTTGGTCAAGAAATAAATAGAAAAGTAGTTGTATTTGCGGGTGAAGAAAATTTTGTTATAGCAGACAGTTCCGTGATGTCATGGGATCAAATCAGATTTGAGTCAAAATAATTGGCCTGATGAAATTGAAGAGCAGGAGCACTTTGAATAAAAAGACTTTTTTGATTTTATTACTATTGACCTCTTTTGTAGTTTCGTCAGAAGTCGGGCCATTTATAGAAACTTTTGAATATGGTAAAACTTACACTGCTTCCAGTATTAATATTGGAGATACAACGATCCTTCTGACAAACAGCGAAACAATGAACGAGTGGCCGGATTCTTTTGGGTTGTCACTTGTTGAGAATACTGATATCGGTCGACGGGATTATTTTTCATACAAAGTTAAGAGGAAGAACCAACTTTTCGGTGTTACAGGAATTGATTTCAATCAAAGGGCAGAATCTGAGATTGTTTGCAATGGACACAAGAAATGGTACGAGCCATCAAAGATACTTAAAGGAACAAACGATACAAATTCGGCAATCTTCGGGAGTTTTGGTTTCAGAAGTAATCCAGATCAATATTATAAACTCGAAAAAAAGATTGATAACGATAGCTCAATTTATGTCAGATTTTACATAAGCATAGATTCATTACTTGCAAACAATAAAAATGAAATTACCAAAACACTAATACATGCCCTTTCCCCAGGAGGGTTTCTGAGAATCTATCTGGAAACAGATACAGAAAAGAAAAGCACAGGACTACTTTTCGCAATTGAAGATGATATTCTTAAGAAGAAAGAGAGTGAAAAGGTTCAATTTCAAAAACAGCTGCTTATTCATAATGTCTACTGTGTTGAGTATCTGCTGAAGCTGGATAATATAAAGGAAAGCTATACATGTACGGCATGGATTAATGGCAGTTTACTATTTGAAACTTCAGCTCCCTATTATATTAAAATGAAGAAACATCATTTTTACGCCGTTCTTTTCGGAGCTCTGTCTTATGAACCTTATGGAAACAGCATATTCAGAATTGACGATATAGCATATTCAACTGCAAGAACCGGACCTTTGTCATTGAATCCAGAAATGAGTCTTGTAAAGAATGAACGGGGTAACAGGTCGATTATAATGAATAATGAAGACAGCAGCTACGAATCCATCCAGTTGCAGATTAGCGACAAGGGTGAATGGCGCTTCCCCTTACTGACTCAGAAAAGCGAAGCTCCAATCTTCCGCATCAGCCTTAGATATTTCCCTTTTGATTCTGATTCTATGTATTACCGTGTCAAGGCAAAGCAGAAAAACTGTGATTGGAGCCACTGGAGTAAGCCATTGAAGTTCGATAATTTTAACAAAGGCCGATTGACAACTCCGGTTATAAATGACATAATAATTTCTGAAGAAAACTTAATGGAACCGGAAACGCTCCTTATCTCCAATAAATGGTATGATATAACAGTCAATGTTGACGATTCAGCTGGTTTTGAAAATGTCTATTACTGTCACCTTCTCTTTCATCACGAATCACAGCCTGTTTTTAATGTTACAGACAGAGGAGCCCCCTTCGATCCGGAATTAAATTACATGGTCAGCTATTCCAAATCGAATGTTAACGGCAAGGATGTCATATATACTCTCGAGGAGCCAGGGAGTGAAATCACCCGGCAGGTCTGTTCCAGTTGCAGCTTATATGTCGACTGCACCAAACCGTGCGCAGTTTCCGATTCAGTCAACAAAACCCTTAAAACCAACTTTCGTCATCTGCAGGAAGCACGCGAGGGGGTCTGGATTCTTGACGGTGTTTTGTTTAATAAGCAGGAGAATTACTCAAAATCATTCCGAAAAAGATTTTACGTTAAAAGAGCAGATGTTGAGAAGAGGCATGGTTCACCTCTTTGGCTGATTCTGCCAATTGTACTTGTTTCAGGCATAATCTTCTGGACGAGGAAGAGGAAACGGATAATTGTACAGGATCCCAGAATTTCAGCTGCAGTTAAGTTTATAAAAGAGAACCTGTCGAAAAAGATAAGCGTCGAAATGGTAGCCGAGCATATCCGAATGAGTGAGGGATGGCTAATCACAAATTTTAAAAAAGAGACTGGTACTGGAATTCCAAACTTTGTTAATGAGCTGAGGGTTGAAAAAGCTAAGGAACTGATCGAAAAGGGTGAGAGGAATATTGCAGAGGTTGGCTATATGGCTGGTTTTAGCGATCCTGCCTATTTTAACAGAATTTTCAAGGCTGTTACCGGAAAATCACCAGGCGAATATCTTAAATCTATCAAGACTTAAGGATTTTACAATACTTTTCACTATTTTCCAATAGTTTTAAAGTATCTACTTTGCTTTCAAATCTCTTTTTGAATATTATTACTACTGTAAAAAGCCAGCCAATCACAAAACTTCAGGAGGAATGAATGAGTTACAAAATTAAGTTAAACGCCTTTTTTTTAATTGCCAGCTTAACCGCTTCAGTGTTGGCAATAGACATACCACTTAATATTAAAGAATATAACGGAGTTGCCCGAACAAACGAGCCAGTGGCAACCGGTGTCCCTCTCCCTCTATCTGCATATAAATCGACCCGATATTTTCAGGTAACTGATGCTAACGGAACAGTTGTTCCTACGCAGATTCATATGTTGGATAAGTGGCACGATGGATCAATAAAATGGATGCTTGTTCAATTTCCAGCTTCGGTCTCGGCAAATGGCGAAACAGTATATCACCTGCGGGACAATGGAGCCGGTCAAGCCAGCGGGAGTATGATTACTGAAACAGCCACTCATATGTTTATCAATACGGGTTCTGTTATAATCGGCCTCAAAAAAAGTGGTGGATCAAATCTGTTTGATTTTGTAATAATGAATGGTGATACTCTCGTTTCACCATCAACAAAAAATGGTGCGGTACTGAAAGATAATGTTTCAGGTACAGAATATTTCAGTGCTACTGCAGGCGGCGGATTTAAGGCACCTGAAATACTGGAAAATGGCGCAGTCCGTGCTGTCATTAAGGTGCAGGCATTTCACTCAAACAATAGTACAGATCACACCTTTCTTGCTTCTCAGTTTTTAATCCATGTTTACAAGAATGAAAGTATGGTTTATGTTCAGCATACGCTTAAAAACTCCCCTTTTGCAAGAGCGCGAGGTGCTATTGCCTTTAAAGATATGTCGCTGAATGTAAAAATGAATTTAACCGGCTCTAGAAATTACACTCTATTCGGCAAAGCATCAGTAACCGGAACATTGGCTTCCGGTGAAGAAGTTTATGCTTTACAGGAAAAGAGCGCTTACAAGATTATGAAAGGCTCTTCCGTAGTTGATACAGGAGCGCGAGGATTGATTTGGGCGGACGTTTCCGGAAGCAATTATGGTCTGGCTGTAGGAACCAGATACAGTGTTGCTAATTACCCAAAAGAGGCCTCTGTTTCTTATGACGGTGTTGTAAAGGTAGGACTTTTTCCTGAAAGAGGGCACAAGAAATTAGCTGGCCCGATAAATGAAAATTATAATTCATGCGATCCGGAATATTATAACACCTATTACTATCTAGGTGATAAGGAACATAAGACTCACGATGTCTGTTTTTATTTCCACACAGGAAGCGAAACTGCAGCAAAGATTGAAAACAAATTGAATGCATTCAATCATAAGCTCTTCCCCACCTGCGAACGGGAGTGGTATGCAAGAACAAGAGGTTTTCAAAGTGATTGGTGTCCAAAAGCTGTTAACACAGCAAAGCCAAATCTGCCTATAGTTGATGCACCTATAAAATATGGTCCAATCAGTGCCGCTTTCGGATCGCCGAACTATATAGAGGGTTGGGCTTGGTTTGGCGCACAGACAAGCTATGGAATGCTCAATGATGAAATCTGGGATGACTGCTGGCAGAACTATCTGGACAGCATGAGTCCGACATATTTCCGTTTCTGTGAAGCAAGAACATATAATGACATGGATCTTATACCCGCACACATGGATGATTTTCGAGGACTCGACCATTTCAAAGATCACATGGGAACAAAGACAACTTCCAGCGCTTTCCCAAATTTAACCTGGTACGATTACTGGACAACATACAGAACAGGAAAGACAAAAGATTCAATTCATGGTGTGGATATTCCTATTGTGAAAACTAGCAAGCAGGTTGGTTGTCAGCATGCTAACGGTGATGTTGATCCTGAACACTTTGATGTTTACGAACTTGTAGACTATTACCTTCTTACCGGCTCATACAGGGCAAAAGAGGCCTATCTTGATATCGCAAACAACTATGCAGGTCCGATAGCTGTAGTCTTAAGAAGACGCACCTTTCCATCAGCTGATACAATAGGACTTCAATATGCACGTCTGGAAGGCGCAGCACTTCATTTCCTGATGGGTTGTGTAACAGTAACTGCAGCACAGGATACATATTATACAAATGCAGCAAAGGAACTGTGCCATGATCATATCTGCCGAGTGCAGAAGAACAATGGTAGCCTTGGGCGCGAAACAAATCTCTGGCTTGAAGGCATGGCAGGAACCGGACTTGTAACTTACCTGGAGCGCTTTCCAAATGATTCATTGGTGCTTGCTGCAATCAGAAAAAATATAAAGCACTACCACGACTGGATGATGGATACATTAACTGGCTATATGTCCTATACATATCCAACAGCACCTGTTTCCGGAACTAACGGAAATGTAAGCACGATGTCAGTTGCAACATCCAGCTGTGTCTACTTTTTATGTAACTCATATAAGTGGCTGGGAAGTGAAGTAAGTTGGCTTGATGCACCTCTTCAGAATTTATGGGATAAAAGATTTAGCGGCGGTTCAGGAGATCAGAACAGAATTCTTTCTCTACGCTATTATGTCAAGTATAAGGCAGATTATCTGAAGAATCCTATGGTAAATGTTACCTATGATACAACTACTTCTGTTGAAAAAAGTGTGGATGTCGCTGCCGATCCGAATATCAGCATTGTTCCAAATCCATTTAATCCTACTACAAAGATTACTGTTGTAGGAATTGGTACTGTAATGCCTGAGGTAAAAATATTTGACATATCGGGTAAGCTTGTTAAGGCTTTTAACAGCAGAATTGCAGGTAGTCAGCATACTTATATCTGGAATGCCGCGACTAACAATAGCGGAACGTATTTTGTAAAGGTATCGGCAGGTAGAAATGTGTTATATAAGAAGGTAATATTATTGAAATAGCAAATGACCTGTTTCTTGCAAGGAAATCAGTAACAATTTAAGGCATGGAGTCATAGGCAAATTACTACGCTTTATTTGCACAACATCAGTCTTGCGGTTTTCACAGTTCTGGCGGACTTCAATTTTGCCACATAGATTCCTGATGACAACTTTGATCCGTCGAAAGTAAAGGTGTGACTCCCAACTGTATAGATTCCATTTGCAGCGCTTTTGACAAGAGATCCTATTGCATCATATATGTCAAGCTTTACAGCCGCTGTTGCAGGAAGCGTTATTGTTAAGCGACATGATGGATTAAATGGATTGGGATAGTTTCGAAGAGTCATTCCATCGTCCATTTCAATTGCAGCTTCAGATGTTGTTGTGTGCGATGTCAGTCCTGGGTAATTATCCACTGCATAATCCATTTTCACTCTTACAATTCTCTGATTTGACAGATCGGCTACATATATATAATCTTCAGATGCTGCAACATTACCAGACCAGCCGATCGGAATTCCGCTGCCTCCCCTTGAATCAGTATTGCCATATTTTCCGAAATCTGCTATTGTATTACCCTCATTGTCAACAACAGCAACCTTACTTGAAGAACCCGACGGGATATATAATCTGCCGTATGGATCTACATCAAACCTCGGACTGGTGCAGGTACACTGATTTGGAAATTGACCAAATGGATGTTTGTATATCTTATCTGCACCTGTAACGTTCTTTGCTGCAATCGCAGCTGTTGCGTCCGGCTTTATTTTAATTATCGACCCGCCGGCATTCTTGAGCGGAGCATCACTTTCAAACCCTGGAGTAAGAAGCCAGCCGGCCGGCTGATATTTCACTCCTACATAAAGATTTCCTGCGGCATCAAATTTAACACAGGAAGCGTTCTCACGGCTGTCATGTGTAAACACAATCTTCCCGTTTCCGCTTGTATAACCAGTATCAGGATAAATGTAAAGATTTGTTCTTTCGTCAAAGACTGCTACCTGTTTCTGCCAGCTTACTGCCAGCCCAAGATGGTTCGACCCCTCAAAGACAATATTGGGAGTTATAAGATTGGTATTAGTGTTTGAATAATTTTTGGCCACAAAATTCTGATCGTAACGTGAAACAGGATTGCTATAACTTGCGGATGTTGCTACCCCTTTTTCAGAGTAAATTGCGCCATTCGGACCGATTGTCATTTCATCAGCTTTTATTGAACTGAAGAAACCCTGCGGATTATTCCAGTCTGAAATCCAGGCGCAGTTTCCGCCCCCTTCATACCAGTTCAGATTAAGCCAGTAGAGTTTATCTGTTTTTCTATCAACCATCATTCGTGAAAATGGTCCAACAACACCGGAACCGCCACCTGTGGCAACATACTTAGTAACTGGAAAATTCTGTTCAATTGTAAACTTTGTTTCATCGTCGCGGAAACGGCATACCCCGGATGAACCTTGCCCAAACCAGATCTTTGTCTTTCCTTCATTTTCTGCAAGTGCTATATATGAAGGGCCGACAGAGGCATCAACAGGATAAACAAGACGGGTTGTTGCAATGGGAGTGCCGACATTTGGCCACGCTTTATATCTGTAAAGAATAGATCCTTCATCCCATTTTCTGCGGACAACGTAGATATATCCGGTACGTTTACTTACAGCTACATTAAATGGAGAGGCAAATGGAATAGCACCAAGCATTGTTCCGTTTTTATCATAAACGCCAATTTGATTATGAAGTCTGTCGGCAAGATATACATTACCCTGTGTGTCAACTGCTGTCTGTAATGCTGAAGAGATTAGCGCATATTGTGAAAGTCCTTTTGCAGCTCTCGATGCTGCGCTGCCTGGGACAGAGTCCAGGGCGATGAAAGAAGAGATCTCGCCGGTTGATCTGTTTATTTTATAGACATGACCTTCAGCCCAGAATCCTGTTGAACATACTACTGTAACTGTATTACCATTTGCAAATTGACCGAAATAATAGCCGGAAAGGTAGACAAAATTGGGATCGTTTGATGGCGTATAAAAACAGGCTCCGAGTTGTTTGAAGTTGGTTCCGGTAGGCCGTGCAGGAGCATTCTTAAAAATTGGAGAAACTCCATTAACACGCGCTCCATTCTGGCTTAGTTGATACAGGCTGTCGCCCCAAGCGATTAAAACTTCACCATTTGCCCCTGTGAAAGGAAAAAGAGAGGGCGACAAGGCTTTGTCTCCTACATTTGTCAATAGGCTATCCCATACCGGATACCCATTATAGGTTATTACTGCTTTTGGTGCCCAGCCTCCTTCCGGCAGAAGATTGATATTTCGTGACACCTGCACAGAATCACGGGAAAGATTCTCGGGTGGTGGAAAGAGGGTTTTAAGATAATTACCGGAAGCATCAAATTTCCTGAGAAAAGGGTAGACGGTTGTTTTACCCAATACACATAGATTGCCATCCGGATCCAGATTTATTCCGCCAAGTGCTCCGTTCATATTGAGCAGATCTTCAGCTCCAAAACCTGCCAGTTTCGGCTGCATGCCTGCACGTACACGCGCCTTAAGCGAAAGCGGATTAGAGGCCGTATTACCGAAATCATCCTTTCCATCCCAGATTATTGATTGACGGGTTGTTCCGCTTTGAAGCGGCAGCGGAGCCTTAGACCCAAGCCGGCCCGCAGCCAAATGCCTGACTATAGACGAATCTGCGGTATTAACTACCGATACTTCAACATCTGTTGTTTCATCAACTGCGAATTCAACCAGAAAAGTACCATTTCCATTTGAAGTTATTTTGGGCGACTCGATAAATGCAATGCTAAATGCCTGCCCAATTAGACCTAAAAGGATGATAAACCCTTTTTTTTTCATAAAAAACCCACTTTCGGTAAAATATTTGTATCAGAAATGTTTCGCACATTATCGACAGTAACAAATTTACCTCAAAATATAATACTAGTCAACTGTTTTTTATTTTCAGGGAGCATTACATACTATAGATTCAAATTCTATGTGTGTCGGGATTTATGTCATACCTTTTAAGATGATAATATAGTGTCTGGCGGCTTATTGAAAGTTCTGTTGCCGTTTTAACAATGTTGCCGTTATTCTTCCGAAGATACTCCATTAATTTCTCCTTTGTTATACCGCGAGCCGGAACTTTTTCTTTTTCCTGGCCTTGCACAATTGAATGGGTATTCTTCTCAAGAGAATATTTAAGGGAAATTAGATCTGCTCTTATTTCATTTTTATCGCAGAATAAAACCGCATGGTGTAGAACATTCTTAAGTTCTCTTATGTTGCCTGGCCACCAGTAATCATGAAGTTTTCTGTATGCATCACCCGTGAGTCCGGTGATTTGTTTGCCGTATTGGATATTATACTGACGTATGAAATGGTCGCATAGTAGCGGCAGATCATCTTTTCTTTCGCAAAGCGGCGGCAGTTTGAGAGTGATTACATTGATTCTGAAAAAGAGATCCTGTCTGAAGGTTCCCTGCTGCACAAGCAGATCCAGCGGAATATTGGAGGCAATGATAATGCGAAGATTCAGATGGATAGGCCTTTGTCCGCCGACGCGGGTTACATTGAAATCCTGAAGGAAATTTAATAGCTTGGCCTGAACCTCTGCCGAAAGATTGTTTATTTCATCGATGAACAGTGTACCGCCTTCAGCCTGTTCAAACTTTCCTTTTCGCGACTGGAGCGCACCGGTGAATGACCCTTTTTCGTGACCAAACAGCTCGGACTCAATTAGAGAAGGAGCCAGAGATGAGCAATCGACCTTAATAAATGGTCCTTTTGAGAAAAGGCTTCTTGTGTGAATGTAATGAGCCAGAACCTCTTTACCGCTTCCTGTTTCGCCTTGTATAAGAACAGTGGCATTTGAATTGGCAATTATCTCAGCTTTACTGCGTATTGTACGGAGTTCTTCGCATTCACCAAGCAGTATGCTGGATTCATCGCCGCGTGAAGTCAATAGACTGCGCAGACGTTCACCCTCACGTTTTTCAATCTGATAGGAATTTTGTGTTTTAATGAGTGATTCCTGAAGGCGGGTAATGTCCCGAAGCAGATATCCATGAATATCAGGATAAGAACCGGTAAGTGAAATATTATAAAAGCGACTTAGCATGAAGTAAATAGGCCGTGGAACAGTCAGCCGGACAGTAACATCTGTCCGATCATATTCCAAGGTTCTCTTTTCTGCATATAGAGCCGCATTATGAAGCATTACTGAACACCCAGGGCGTAAATAGAGTGAGAAATAGGCTTTGGGATTGGAAATCAGTTCGAAGTCGTTATATCTTATAATCTCATCGTTATTGACATTCCAATATAGTCCGGTCAATCGTTTCTCAATACTGTAATTAAGGCGCCCGGTAAATGGTGTTATAGTGTTGTCCGATTCGACAGTAGGATATGTATAGCGTTTCAGGAAAGCGCGCCGGCGTCCTGAATAGTTTACACCCCAGGAGTAGCCCTTCATGTCAAGATATTCACTATCACCTTTACGGTCGCCTAATATAACGAGCGGAGGCTCTCCTTTAATTGGTGTGAAAGCCGTCTCAAAGCGGAAATCATGAGCATCTATATCAATAGGATGCAGAAATGTGATATAGCTGCCCTCATTATGCTGGTTTTCCCAAAGCAGTCCATCACTTGTTAACGTGAAATATGCCTTGTTATCACGCTCTATTATATTTGCAGAATCTGTCAAATTGTCCAGTCTGAATATCAGTTCGGAGTAATCACGATTCAGACCATGGAAGCGGCTGAAAAAATCATTCTGCAATTGAATTGGAGTCGGTGTGAAAAAGGCACCGCAAGGCAATCCTAAAAGTTCTGAAGGATCCGGGTATTGCTCTTTGAAGTAATTGTAAAAGCCGTCATTAAAACCACGAAGGTTGCTTTGGGTGTCTATGTATATCATTGCGTTGGCCATAGGACTGAAAATATTAGGAAAGAGTTCAGGCATTATGACAGTACCTATGAAGCGACCATCATCGAGTGGGTTAACCATCAGCATACAGATGGGTAACGAAGTATAAAAATTGGGAATGGTTCCTGCTTTAAAAAAGTCACTTCTAGCCCTGAAGATATAGGGTACATCGATGTTGGTGGAGAGTTTTTGAATACCTCTGACGTCAAAACAGTTAAAAACATTACCAGCCATTTTTATAGGAGCGAAAACTTCGTTTTTATAGTAGAAAGTTTCCCGTTCCCAGAAAGTGATTATATCACCATTCTCATTCAATAAAAGATAGGCACTCTTGCTGTGCGTAGCCCAGAAAGGGAACTTTGCCTTAGCTAATAATGAGTTAAAGTCCATTTGGTGTAATATAAGTGACATATTATGACATGTCAATGTAAAATAAACTTAATCTTTTATATTACACATAGCATGTGCGATAGCGACATAAAATCAATAGATTCAGTTAGATAGCTATTTATACTGAATGGTCTGATAGTTGAGTATATATCATATCTATTAAGCGCTAAATTTGTCTATTCACAATGAAAGGGCTGCACATGCTTAAAAGAACACTTTCTGTTACACTACTAGTTTCAACTTTGACAATTTCCGGTGTCATCAGTCTTTCCGAAAATGCAGGAGTTGCCCGATCAAACGAATTTGTCTCATTTGGGATTCCTCTGGCAATGGGCGAACTTCCAGCTCAGACTATCGGAGAGGATGCTCCGCTCGGTATTTCCGGAACTCCCGCTCAGTTCAAGGTATTGTCAAAGTGGTATGACGGAAGTGCACGTTGGGTGCTTGCAAGTTTCATGACCGATTTTACTGCAAATGAGACAAAGAAAATAGTTTTCGGAAAAGGGGGAGGAAGCGCAGTAAAACAGAACCTTACTTTAACAGACAGGAACGATACAGTCACCGTAAATACAGGAGTTGTCAGAATAGAGATGCTTAAAGGGAGACGCTTTAATGTTGTCAATCGGGTCTGGCGCGGTCAGGATCTTATTCTTGACAATACCGGTATGCCGGGATTTCTTCTGCGAACTGATTCTGCAAACGGAGACACTGGTCTGTACAAAGGGGGAGCACTTACCGATTCATTCCGCGTTGAGGAAAATGGACCTATTCGTGCCAGTGTATATGTGGCAGGCCGCTTTTATAAAGGTGATTCCATACTGAAGTCAGGGGGATTGCCAAGCTGCGTATCAAGAACAAGTCCTCCATACATCAGATTTATGACTCGCATCTATTTTTACAACAACAGCGACGAAATAAAAGTTACAACAATTCTGCATAACACAGGCACCAATGGTTTACAGGGACAGGGACCGGCCGCAGGTGGTCCTGTAACATATGTGTATGATGCTGCTACCACAAAAACCTATGCGCATTGTGATTATCAATCACAGTATCTTCACTTTAAGGAATTCTATTACGATTTTAAAACTGTATTGGGAAATGTCAAAACTGCGACTACAGAAAACAATGTTACAGCAAGCCTTAACGGAACTGACCGTTTTTCCTTCCTTCAGACAACACCGGCAAAATATTACATTTTCAAAAATGGAAGCCAGACTGCAAATGGATCTCAAGGTCTCGGCTACATGGATATCAAGAATTCAAATCTTGGTGTTTCAGTCGCTTTGAAGTACTGCTGGGAGGTTTTTCCCAAAAGGCTTGATCTGTTCGGCGATACACTCCGGATGAATCTCTTTCCAAGAGACATTGCACCGGCAGACACCTATGTTTACAATAATGGAGTACCGTCTCATTATGTTCTGCCTGCAGGAGGCTGGTACCGCAGTGACCTCTTTTTCCGTTTTCATAACGGAAATTCAGATGTTCAGGCCTTTGCCAAAGCGCGTCGTAATCCAGTAATGCCAAGGTTCGAAGATCGCTATCTTCATGCTACTCAGGCAATACAGGGTTTCTACTCAGATACAATGCGCTTTTTGGAACCTGCAGGCGGCCTTGAACAGCGTCTCTTTGAACGGAAGCGCCAGATGAGCGGCGTTATGTATGATTACGATATGACAGAAGATAAAAATAACACATCGGGGTACCCCAGACAATCGCTCTGGGAGGTTTGGGCCAGCAGTAACAACTATATGGGTGAGCTTCATATGGGAGATCTTCGATGGACAAGCGGTTACAGTAATCTCCATTATGATCAGACTGCCGGTGTTGTGAACAGTTTTCTCCGCACCGGCAATTATAAGGCGTGGCAGGTAGCACAGATGATGGCATGGAGACGCGCTAATTTGTCAACATATCACAGAAATAATGGAAGCCCTATTACCGATGGGATGAGCATATATGAGTCATCTCCTATGCATATGAACAATGCAAATGCTTCACCGCGTGCATCACATCACTGGTGTGAAGGATTGGGACTCTATTACTCTCTTACTGGTGATGAATTTTCAGGAGAATCATTCCGTGAAGGAACAGAAGCAGCTTTCTGGCATTTTGTTTGGGGAATGTCTCCAAATATGTCAAAAATATATATACAAAAAGAGATAAGGACTATCAGTTGGTCTTTGCTGAATCTGTGTGCAGGATATTGGAATCTGTCCGACGAGAAATACTACGATATGCTGAAAGCGGCTATCCGTAAATCGCTGCTCCCTACAGAACAGGCAATGGGCCCGGGATTTATGACAGACTCTTCAAAGTTTGACCAGATGACCGGATATATGGGAACACCACTTGTATATGTATACCATACTCTTAAACCATCCGACAGCGGATTAAAGGATACGGTTGCGCAGTTGATTTACCGTCTATGGCAACGCGCAGAGAGCAGGAAATTGGCTGCCGGCAGAATTACATCAACCCATTTCTTCTCACCAAGATATGAAAATATGTACACATCTGGGGGGCTCGATCATATTGTGCAGACCGATTACTACGGGTTTGTCTGGCGCCATTTCGGCCGTCAGGATGCCAGATTACAGGCAATGATGGATGCCTTCTGTGTAGTTGGATACAGTCAGCGCTTTTCCGGAGGTATCGATTCTGTAAAGCTCGATTACTACTCTCCTGCAATTTACAAAAGCAATATGTACTCCGGTTCTGAAACAAAGCTTCATGGCAAAATTGGACTTTTCGGCAGAAAGTTAATGGAGTACGAATATGACAGTTTGTGTCCTGTTCAGCCCGGTGATGGTTCGCTTACAGTTGTAGCGGCAGAAAAAGTTAACGATCAGATACCTGAATTCGGATTAATAAAAGGCTATCCGAATCCATTTAATCCGGTTACTAATATTATCTTCTCTTTGTCCAGGGTGAACGCAGGAAAAACTGCAGAAATCTCTGTCTTTGATTTGGCAGGAAAGCAGGTGTTACGCAGGGAACTGCATGTTGACAAACCCGGTCGTCATACAGTATGCTGGAATGGAAAGGATGATAACGGCAGATCTGTAGCGACAGGTGTTTACTTTGCACAAGTTTCTATAGGTGCTAATAAAAGTGCAATTTTAAAGTTAATACTTATGAAGTAACGCACCTATTGTTTTTGCGTTATTGTCTATTGATTGGTTACTTTTGATTCAAGAGAGAAGAAATATTCAAGAATGGAGGCAGCATGAAAAGTATTATAGCATTGATTTTTCTGACAATGATGATTTCCAGTATATCCGCATCTTCCTGGTCCAAATTGACAGTAGGCGCGAATGGAACTGTTCGCGGAACTGCACTATTCTATCAGCCTGACAGTAACCGGTTTATCAGACTTCTTGGAGCAGGATACACTGCTCCACCCGAACCATATGAAGTTCAAATGTTTACGTTTAGCGAAAACAGATGGGTCAATTTTCTTCCGCACGACTCACTCTATGGTTCAGCTGCGGTTAGCGACAGTCTTGAAGCGCTGGCTGGGAAATGGTCTGATAGCACAGGAAACTCTTATGGAAACGGCAAGTCAGTGGCAAAAGATTACTTTGGATTTTACGCACGCCAGGGGTACCTTCGTGTTAAGGAAGGCGGCATATGGAATCAGTATACGTACGATACAGACGCTAAAAAGTTCTACTGTCTTCGCCACGGTCGCACAAATGCAGCCGGCTTCCGCCCAATATTTCTGAGTTATAGTCCTGTCACCCGTCTATGGGATACTGTAGGCTGCAAGTTTCCTGAGCCCCTTAAGTCAACGTCTGAATTGCGCTGAAGTTCAATGGCATACGACCCGGTTAATCATGAACTTGTCCTTTTCGGCGGTTGCGGCATTGATGGTGACAGCGGCCATCTTGGAGGAACATGGCTCTTCAGTACTTCCACAAAAACCTGGCAGAAACTTACTACTTCAGTAAGTCCTCCTCCGCGTGCTTATTCGCCAATGGCATATGACCCAAAGAGTGCTTCGATTGTTTTGTTTGGAGGTGACCATCTCGATTATCAGACCGCGGACACTTGGGTTTACCATTGTGCCACAAGAACATGGGAGAAGCGCGCACCCACGATTTCGCCTTCACCTCGCGCAGGGCACGCGATGCTATATTTACCCAAGTGCGGTAAGATAGCCCTTCTCGCCGGGTTCGGTCTGGGAGTTGCCCCAACCTACGGTTATTACCGCCAGTTTTCTGAAATTGAACTCTGGACTTATGATGTGTCAACCAACATATGGCAGAATGCCGGCCATTGGCTTACTTCAGACAGCGCCACACCCCGCCTCAACACAGCTGAAGCGATTGTGTCAGCAGCTGACACAGCCGATAATATTCTGCTTCACGTTAAAAGAGATAATGAGCAATCTGTTGTTTACAAACTGCATTTTGATGCGGCTGATTATGATGCTGCAGCCACTTCAACTCTCGGTGTCTCTCCGGGTACAGTTAGCAGACGTGCAGGAGGGTTTATACCTGACTGGTACACCAGTGGCGTTTCTGCACCTGACACTGCCGCAGTTGAAACGCAGCTCAGGTCACTGTCGACAACCGAATGGACAAAACTGACTCCTCCCAAGGGCACAACTATAGCAACCTTCGACTGGGGAACATCGCGCTACGACCCGGAAAGTGATATGATTATGAGTTTCAATGGTGGCCATTCAACTTACGGTGGTAACCAGGTGATGCAGTATTCTCCACATACAGGTCGCTTCTCGTGTGGTTACGATGCTGAGGCGCAGCTTGAATATGTGGGTGCGAGCGGAGTATGGTGGCAGCCGCCGACCTTTGCAAATCGTCCGTTCATGCCAAATCATGCCTGGGCCAGTTACGATTTTTGTCCCGCTCTAAAGCGCATGATTCTGCTTATGGGTTACTATACATACTTTTATGATCCGGTTAAGCAGGATTGGGACGGATATACTAAAAGTTCATTCTATGTAGGGGCTGTACAAAGCGGTAGAGCCATACGGGCTGGCAGAAACCTTTTTTCCTGGCAAAGAGGGTTGATATGCAGGATGGACACATTGACTAGACAATGGGTTAAAGTACTTGAGAGAAGTGACGTCCCGCGCATGTATACCGAAGAGACTGCTGCCTGCTACGATCCGGTAAATAAGCGGGTTGTTCTGTTTGCATACTATGGATATGTTGCGGCAACAGCAAGAACCTATTTTTATTACCCGGAAACAAACCGCCTCGATTCGCTGCCGCTTGCGGCAGACTCAGTACTGCGTGGATATCTAACTAAACCACTTTCAAATACAACACGTGAAGCAGTATTTCTTTCGAAACAGAATGGAGTTCTCTTTCAGACAATGGTTGATTCAACACATCAGCTTTTCTTCAATTGTATGAATGACTCCTGGGAGCTTAAAAAAGTTCCATACATAAAGATCATGGGTTCAAACTGTACCGGCCTTATGTATGACGAAAGGCGCGATCTGATTTGGATGTATTCGCCGGGATATGACGGTAAAACCACGAACATGTATGTGCTGCCTGCAAGTACAATTCCAACCACTTCTTCTGAAATAATTTCTCAGAACGGGAACGTAGCCGCGGGGCTTTCCGTAGCACCAAACCCTACAAATCCATTTTGCAGTATGACATTGTCGCTTGCAAATGATTCACGTGTTGAATTGACAGTGCACGACATAACCGGGAAGCAGGTGGCTGTTGTCGTATCCAAAAAGCTAACAGGTGGTCAGCATCGTTTTGTATGGGATGGCCACGGCTCATCATCAGGTGTGTATTTTGTTAAGCTTAAAACAATGGGAAAATCATATACGCAGAAAGTCGTTCTCCAGCGATAACTTATCAGTATAACGCATACGACTTGGCTTGAAAGGATAATTGCATGGTCAAATTGATTTTATCTTCAATCATGTTGATAACCACATTATCTGGTGCGGTTACAGGAAATGATGTTGTACCAATTCAATGGTCACAATTTACACCTGTGCTTCCTGCTGACAGTGTATTGCTAAAAACAAAAAACATTGTTAATAATGAGGCTAAATATTTTTTAAATCAATATATGCCATTTTGCACGACAAATGACTCCGGACTATATGTATATCCAGCGGGTTTATGTCAGCAGCCAAAGACCCGACCTGCCGGTAACGGCGCATTTATCCTTAGTGCGCTTCTAGCCACCGGTTCTTACGATTCAACCATCACTGGATACAGTGAAGCACAGGTTCGTCTTTTGCTTAACAAACTCATTAAATCAATAGCAATCCGGAATCCAGCCAATGGCGGTTCATGGTATGACCCGGACGGATACAATCCAAATCAGTGGGGCGATGCCTTGTTTGCCACAACAACAGGCTTTGCTGCATGGCTAACATGGAACACTCTTGACACAGCAACACAGACGCTTGTAGCCCGGATGGTTGAGTTTGAAGCCAATAGATTCTTTTACGATCCTCCCTATTGTAACGATTGCACTGACGATACAAAGGCAGAGGAAAATGCATGGAATGCAGAAATCATTACACTCGCAGTAGCGATGCTGCCCAACCATGCAAATGTGTCAAGGTGGAAAACAAGCGCGAGCAAGTGGCTATTATCCGCCTATGCCCGGGAATCTGATTTGAAGCGAAACACTTTGGTAGATGGAAAGCTTCCGAGAGAATGGATTACAGGTTGGAACATGCGGGAGCAGGGATATCTTTACAATCATGGTATCCTGCACCCTGTATATATGGCTTGCATAGATGCTAGCTTGTATTGCCTGCTTTTTCAGTCATTTGCCCGCCAAACTGTGCGTCAGGCAGGAGTTTATAATTTTGATGTTGTTTACAAGTGCTTTGTGGACTATGCTTTTCCAGCGCCCCCATTCAACAATCCCGGAGGAACAATTTACAAACCTGGGAAGGCCAATCTATATTACCCGCAAGGGACGGACTGGAGTTCAGCACGGCTTGACCAATCAATTGAGATAGATGCATTTGCGGATCTGCTGCCGAATGTAGGCAATGCTGTGAGTATACCGGCATCTGAGTGGCTTAAAATACGTGTGGACACTATTGCCTGGCGTCAGACCCGTTTTACCACCGGACAGCAGTATGCTCCGGGAGAATGGGACTGCGGCGGCGAATCTCCATGGAAACATGCTGAAATAATGGCCGGTGAATTATTTACATTTTCTTACCTTGCTCAGTGGCTCAAGGCAAAGAAAGCCGTTATGCCCGTTGGCAACTGGATGCTTTCAAATATCGATTCAATAGCTCCGACCACACCTTCATCTGTATCTGCAATTGTAAAGGATCCATTCACAATTGCTTTGCATTGGGCACGCTCCGCAGATATTGGATCCGGCGTTGCATACTACCGAGTTTTGCGAAATGGTTCGGAAGTTGCTTTTATAAAGGATACCTTTTTTACCGATAACCATTTACTTCCTAACCATTCTTATAATTACAGAGTATCTGCAGTTGACTTTAGCAATAATGAGAGCGACAGCAGTCCTGAAACCGCAGCTAAAACATTTCAGGATACTATCTCACCAGATATTCTTGGAGCCAAAGCACTTGACAGTTCAACTATACTAGTGGTGTTCAACAAGATTATGGACTCAATTTCCATGACAACAACTTCAAACTATAAACTTGACCATGGCACAATAATCAGCGCGGCTCGAGGTTACACTTCAAATCAGGTTTTACTTAAAGTACCACCTCTCACTATTGGGACATGCTATACGGTGACTGCATCCGGCATTATTGATTTAAATACACCACCATTAAGTGTTTCAGCGGGAACATCAGCACAGTTCTGCTATGCTGCTCTAGAAAACGGTCTTATAGGATATTGGCCGATGGATGAATTGAATGATGACACACTATATGATGCTTCAGGTTTCAAACAAAATCTGCAATTAACAGGTAGTTTCTCACATGTGAGTGATCTCTCCTGCAGAGCACTTCAGCTAGATTCCAATGGCAATGGTTATGCAACTTTCAAAAAGCCGCTTCTTGCGCCAGCACTATCTTTTCCATATTCACTTTCTGTATGGGTCAAAGTTAATTCATTTCGTCAACATCAATCAATAATTGCAACTGAAGATTATTCCGGCCAGTATTATGGAACATGGATGGATATTCAGCCAACCGGAGAGATTGGAGTACATTTTGGGAATGGTGGTTCACCAGCGTCTTACAGTCGCAGGACTTTTATCAGCACCGGTAAAATTAAGTCCGGCGAATGGAACAATGTGACTGCAGTAATCAGCGGGCCCACAGACATGGCGGTCTATATCAATGGGGTGAAAAGCGGTGGGACCTACTCCGGAGAAGGGACGACAATGGCACATTCAAGTTCCGGAGTGTTCCGTCTGGGCAACCGTGTATCAGCAGGTTCTTCAATTCTCAAGTTCACTGGAATACTTGATGAGGTCAGAATTTATAAGCGTGCCCTTACTATCAGTGAGATAAGCATGCTTTCCGGAGTCTCAGGAAATACAACAATTTTACCTGGTGACTCACACGCTTTATATTCAACAACTCTTTCGTGTGCACCAAATCCTTTCAATCTATCCTGCATCTTTTCTGTATCACTTCCGGCAACTGTAAAAACAAGTCTTAAAGTTTACAACAGCTGTGGGCAGCTCGTAGCAACACTTATGAATGGCGTTTCTGCTAAAGGTATGCATGTTTACAATTGGAAAGCAGATAAACTAATCGCTACAGGTATCTACACTGCCAGACTGGAAGCATATGGAAAAATCCTTAACAAAAAAGTTATTTTGATTCGATAAGTAACTTCAAATTCATTTTTTTTGTGTAACTTATAGTTACATGTCGTTTTAGTCCAATAAATTACAACATTTATACAATAAGAATGTTATACGGATATATAGTTTTAAGCATATATTTGTATTTATAAATCAAAAAAAGGTGAAATAAAATGGGTAAAACAATTATTGTAATCCTTTGGGCATTTTGTACTACTGTTTGGGCGGAGTATGGTGTCAATGCGGGCTTCGATGCAATGGGAGCACCGGAAAGAGTTCCTTTTTTCTTTGAAAATGGAACCGTAACAAAACAGTTCATTTCATATGACCCAACAGGCAACAACTCGGATTGGCTTGGTTGGCCGCGCTATAAGGACAAAAACGGTGAGTATGTTATCTTTGAAGATAAAGGTTCCGGCTGTCTTTATCGACAGCAAATGAATATTTGGCAATCAACAATGGATCCCGTTAATACCCGAATCCGTTATTATTTCGATGGTGAAACAGTTCCTAAAATTGACATGACATTGAATGAATATTGGGGATATCATCAAAATTATACAGCACCATTTACACCTTCGCTGAGCTATTTTGACGATCTTCAGGGGAAATACAAGGATCGTATGGGGGTTAACTACTTTCCGCTTCCTTTTAAAAAAGGGTTAAAAGTAACTCTTACCCGTACTCCTTCCGGATATGGCTGGTACCAATACACATATTTACGATTTGCGGATACCGCTAAAGTTAAAACCTGGGATGGTACAGATACTGCAAGCGGTAAGGTTAGAGCCCAATGGGCTTCTATCGGGCAGGATCCAAAACCAACAGCTGGCAATCAAACTTTCAGCAAAACCAGCAGCTTACAAAAAGATAGTAGTGTTGTTATTTTTACAGACAATGCTAAAGGCTCTATTGCGAGTGTAAAGCTTACAGTCAATCCCTATACAATTGAAACATTTTACAATGTTTACATTAAAATAACCTGGGACAATCAAAGTACACCGGCAGTAGACTTGCCTCTTGCCTATTTCTTCGGTGCGGGCGGTATGAACGATCCTTTCAGAAACGAAATATTCAATACACCTCGCCATAGCTTATTCATGGGTTGCGACACCGGCAGTCACAGTTATTATTCCTTTTGGCCGATGCCCTATTGGACGGCCGCTAAAATTGAACTTTACAATAAGACTGCAAATACGATTACAATCAACAGTGAAATTCAATACAAGTCTGCCGCTGTTTTTGATTATGAGTCACATAATAAGTCCGGTTATTTCCACGCTAAGCGAACAGAAACGGGTTTAAATGGACTTCCTTACTTAGCCGTTTTTCAAGATACTGGCAGAGGTAAAGTTCTTGCCATATCCGTATTCTATCGCGGTTTCAGCTGTGATGGCGATGAATTCACTTACATTGATGGCAGTAAAACAGCTCAAATACATGGAGATGGATCTGAGGATGATCATAATATGTCCTGGGGGGGCGACAAATATGATAAACCTCTTTGGGGAAGCTGGACACAATATGGAGAACATTCAGGTGTTCAAAGGGACTTTCGAATTTACTACAATGAATCCTATTGCTATAATCGTTCTATAGCAATCAACTATGAACGCTCATATCTCGGAGGAACATCAACCCCAATAGCGGATGCTACTGTTTTTTATTATAAAAACATTGAAAAGAACCTCGCTCTTGTTGACAAGATAGAGATTGGAGATACTCTCTCCGAAAAATCTCATAGCTATACTATTAATGGTCAGACCCGTTCAGAAAGGCTTATGAGTAACTACGACGGCTATGAAGGTCAGAAAAATGTCTTTCCAGTTGATGACAATGGCCGATCTTTTAAGGGTTACTCACAATTCAAAGTTAAAATCGGCTCAAACCATACTGGAATAAAACTTCGCAAACGGGTAGACCGTTATAAAAATGGTGTCCAGGAGGCAGATGTTTATATTGACGGACAGAAAATTACAGAATATCCGTGGTATGTTTGCGATCTCTCAACCTGCTCTATTGATCAGCGGTTTATCGATTCAGATTTTGAAATACCGCACGCATACACAGATGGCAAAGATTCCATAGTTGTTAAGATTGTTTATGTAAATTCAACGGATACAGTTAATGGAATAAACGAGTTTCGTTATTTAATATATGCATATGGTTACGGTTTAGCGGATTTGGTAACTGATAGTGAAGCAGAACCTCCGCTTGTTCAAGTAAAACCTCCTGTTTTATATGATGATTTCGCAACATCTGCACTAGATTCAAACTGGACGTGGATCAGAGAAGACACAGCCAATTGGCAGATTGTTAACGGACAGATGGTTATGACCTTGCAAGGCCAGGAACTATGGGGATCGAACAGTAAAACAGAGAATATCCTTTTAAGTTCTCCACCAGCAAAAGATTGGTCCATCTCTACAAAACTTCACTTTAATCCAACAGTTACTTATCAGCAGGCTGGACTTATTGTTTATTTAAATGATGATACATACCTAAAATTCATAAGATTTAGAGCGACAGATGGAAATAAAATCGGCTTTGATAATATCAGTTCCGGTACATACACTGCTCATCAATTTGCCTTTACCGATACAGTCGTACAATTAAAGATCACTAAATCCGGTACTACAATAACTGCGTTCAGCAGCATAAATAATGGGGTAAATTGGACACAGGTTTATCAATATACTGACATCAATTTGGGCTCAACCTATCAAGTTGGTCTTATTGCACAGAACACAGCTGGTACAAAAGCCTATTTCGACTGGTATAACGGTGAATCAACAGGCAGTACAGATATTGCCATGAATGAGGTATCAAAAAATGAGATATCTTTGTCGGTTATGCCTAATCCATTTAATCCAGTAACCCGCTTCATTGTAACTCTGCCATGTGATGTAAAAAAAGCGAATTTATCACTTTTCTCCGTCCAGGGTAAATTATTGCAGCAATGGTATATTGACAATACTGTACCCAGGCATGAATTTGAGTGGAATGGCGGCAGTTCATGTTCTGGTATTAGCCTGCTTAGACTTACTGCAGATGGTAAATCTGTCAGTCGCTACATTACAATGTTGAAATAAGAGCAGTATATGACAAACAGCGAAAAAATGGTTAATGCAATACTTTCGGCGCGATTCGCGAATTCCCATCAAGTTGCGGAGCGCCGTTCTGGTCATACGGCCAGTGCCGAGTGACTGGAGTTTCACGGGTCCTTATATTGAAGAGCTTGACAAACCCGCTTATTTAATATTTATATCTCTAACATAGACATCACCTTTTTGAACTTCAAGGCTTTTTAACGCCTTTATTCCGCTGTGATTTTAGCAGAAAAAAGCTCATTTTTAGGATAATTAAATGTACTAAGAACGGAGCGGTTTTTTTGGATGAATCTCGACAAACTTTTTCTGAAATTCAATCAGCGAATCAATACCTTCCAGCAGCGTTTTATGACCGTCTTTCAGGTTTTCAAAGCCACGTGTTTGTAAAAGTTCCAGAAGATAATGGACTGCCTCAATCGTTGAAACACACTGTGCAGCAGGCTGCCGTTTAATATGGAAACGGGATGGTGCAGGCGGAATAAACCGTATTTTCGGCAGAGCTCTTAAGTTTGCACTTAAAAGAATAATCTTTTTTGCCGTAGCCCAGGTTCCGTCAATTACAAAAACCAAAAGAGTTTTTCCTTCGGGTACAATGAACTCATCGTTGCCAGAAAGGTTCACCGCATCTGCCTTAGGATACAGAAGAACAGGATAAAAGCTGGTATCCGCAAGCAGGCTTAATACTCGTTGGTTTGCAGAAAATTCACTACCTACAATTATCTCTGAGTTGCGGAGCGCAGTTCCTGTCATACGGCCTGTGCCAAGTGACTGGAATTTGTATTCTTTGGGGTGCATCAAAATGACAAAACGGGTACTCGTCTCAAAGGGTTTGACAAACCCGCAGAAACAGGTTGCTTTTGGACGATTACATGTAAGACAACGGACACGTTGCCGTCCGGTTGGTAGCATCTGTTGAGCCATCCGATCACGCAGGCTTAACGTGGAATAATCTGTAGGTTTTTCCAGGGTGGCGGTGCTGCGATTTGAGATGAGTCGATGTCTAGCCATTTCCCTAGAATATAATCAATAAAAGATATTTTAGCTTTTCCGGTAAGGAGAATCTAAATTTTTGATCATGGGATAATGCTTTACATTCAAAGTAAGTAAGCTCAGATTATATACCGTACATGTAGCTGCAATTAGAGCGTCAGGAATCTCCACCGAATGTGACTTACCAAACTTCTTTACCATTAGTCCAGCTGTTTTTGCAATCTTCTCTGTTATCGGATAAACCTGGAACATTGAAAAAAGTCGGACAACATCTTTTTCTTCTTCACCGCTTTCAACACCTGCATATATTTCAGCAACGGTGATACAAGAAAAGCATGCGGACGCGGAACACTTTTTCAGAAGAGATATCGCATGTGCATTGCCTCTCAAAAAATCAATAACTATATCAGTATCAATCAAACATAAGGATTTCATCGTGCGGGCCTGCTGCTCCATCCTTTTCTAAGTGCTCGAATATTGGGAATAAAGGCCAACTACTTAAACTTCAAGGGCTTTTAGACAATTTTTGGGATAATTTAAGCCTAAGAACGGAGCGGTTTTTTTGGATGAACCTCTTATAATATTAGTAAGATGACCGGATTGACTCAGGTGACAGTAACCTCTTCACTGAAAACATTTATGAGAGATTTGTCAACAAATTAAGTGCAGAAATAGAGGTGTTCGTTTAGACTGGAATACAGCCAACTAGCAATTTCTCGTCAACTCACTAGAGCAACTTTTGATATAGTACATTTATGATAAAATCACTTTCCGGTTTCCATTCATCGGATTGAAAGTTAGGCTCAGTGCTTAAAAAAGTTTGTATTGCATGTTTGAAAATAAGCGAAACATTATTACCTCGTTCAGTAACAAATGATAATCTGAAATGATTCTCGAATACATCGTTTGTTAGCTTTTCAATCTGATAATATGGATCATAATAACCGTAATAATTGTATTGATATGTTTCAATGAAATTTCTAGACCAGGAGAATGAGTATCCTACCGAAGCATTGTCTGCTAATCCTAAAGCCGCTTGAATAGAAAAATCTTTAACAGATCTGTTTTTGAGTTCATTTGTTTTTGTAAAATATTTATCGCTTGATAGCAAATTAGAGAAGGAATTAAAGTTGTTTTCGTCTACTACATCGTTTTCATAAAGATCTGTACTTAGTGTATAGTATCCGATAGGAAAATAATAGTCATTATAGCTTTCATCAAAGAGAGGCAGGTTATAATTTACCTTTGCAATTAATTGATTTTTGAGCAGTATTCTTCCGTAAAGATATTCTTTTTCTGAAACAGTAGATGGACTATTACTGCTCAGAGGGACATTTGAATAAGCCAAGCTCAGAGAAAGATTCTTTTGAGGGTATACCCTTTCCTGTGCTTTGAAGCTGAAAGTTTCACCTACAGTATAATACTTCAAAAATGCATATTTTGAAGTCTGTGTTATTTTGAGATCTTTATTAATGTCAAAAACAGTATCTTTTAAAACACCGGTAGTATTAGAGAACACACGACCTTGATAAGAACCTGAAGGCGTTCCCTTAATGTTGATAGAGTTTAGAAATTGACCTTCACCAAGGAATTCTGTATGAAAATTATCCCAGTTGCCAAGTAGATAGTCAATTTCAGAAATACGTTTTCCATGCAGGTGTGTAATATTGAGATCAGATTCAATTCTTTTATAGTCCCGCCAGGAATCAGAAATCCTGGATATTTTCCCGGTCAGGTGCAAATTGGATGATCTACAATTAATGTTACCATCTATTTCTGAGTAAGACTCCATTTTTGACGAAGATGAAGTGTCATAAGAAGATGGATAATAGGTATAAGGATGATATTTGTAATCAATGCCTAGCTGAAGATTGTTGAGTAAACCATAGGAAGATTTTCCATAGAACTCAAAAGATGAGAGATCTTCATCGGATGAAAAAGTTTTACTTACAGAAAGCTTCAGACGAAATTGATTTCTATTCAATAGCGGTCCATATAAAAATGACAAATCATATTGATCAGATTCTTGAACAATTGAACCATCTCTACTTAGAAAATTGAACTCTCCATAAACAGGTAAATAGATGGTTCCTGCAATACCGGCCATGAATGTTTCTTCTGAGGAAGGAGCTATACCAATGAATGCATTTATAGGCATAGCTGTGAAGAACAGAGAGCTGCTATTACTTAATCGATATTTTAGATCGAATTCAGGTAATCCTCCAGCAAAAAGAGCATCTCCTTCTGCAAAGAAGCCGCCATAAAAACCCGTATAGCCGAACGAGTATAGGCTATCAACTCCTGCTTGAGAATGAAAAGCATTAAGAAGCATTGTTACACCGCCAAGATCATACAGATTAATCGAATGTTCAGTAGCTCTGTTTCCAATAATTCTGCCGAGATTATAGTCAGAATCTAAAATTCCTGAATCTGAGTAGGATAATGAAAGGCTGAAGATAATAATGCATAGTATGATTTTAGTTTTCATAAGTAAACGAAATCCTGATATAAAATAGTTAATAAATAAATTGACAACAATAAAGCAATATCATTGAGTAAACAAAGATACTTTACTCTTTACTGCAAAAACAATTACAAAAATGGGAAATGTATAGATCCCTACAATGAAAGACTTTGCTTAATCTTTGTAAAGAACATTAGCGCTATAAGGCATCCAAAGCCTATTGAAGTTACAATAAGCCCTCGGATAAATGCCCGGTTCTTTTTCTCAAAAATTTGGGATATGAGAACTATTGAGCGGGTGAACTGCTCATAAATCTGTTCGTGCGAGTTAATGTTATTGAGGGCACTCAAGTAGCTATTTACACGTTCAGGATTGGTTTTTCCAAGAGCCATAATGTCTCCGGAATAGAGTAGTCCTGTGAAAGTTGTTACGCTCTTTTTAATGACTCCTTTACGGGGAATCAGAACCTGCATGATGTAATACGCAGCGCTTATTAGACATAGTAGCGAGATTGCTGGCAGAATAAGGCGTAAAGAGGTAAGGCCCACACCTACCAGACGGCCCACTTCACGGCTCAGAAGGGTGGCAATAACACCGTTCCAGGTTAATAGTAGCGAAACTTTGAGATCCAGCTGCTGAATCTGTTTGGTCAGCTGATCGTACACGTTCATGGAAAAAACGGCTTTTACATCTTCAATAGATAAGGTAACCATATATGCTATAAAATATCTGCTACAGTCAGTTATAAGCAATAGTATTAGAGTTCTTTGAATGGTTATATGAAAGTTTAATAGACATAGTAACAAAAATAGCAACGTATGCTATGAGTTTATATTTAGCGAAAAGGTTGTTCTATAGAGAATTAACATGGTATATTGACTAAATCCTTTATACACTGAAATCTGAGAAAAAAGCATGCAGGAAAAGAGAAATCGTAGAGATAACGGGAAGCACGAACAGGTCATTATGCCTACTCCTGCCAAGGCAATAGATTTGCCTAAAGGATATTCCACATTCCTTCAAGCTGTTAAAGATAGAATCCGCACAGATCGGCTCAAAGCTCAACTTTCCGCCAATGTTGTTCAAATTTCTATGTATTGGGATTTAGGTAAAGAGATTCTTGGAAAACAGGAACAGGAAGGCTGGGGAGCTAAAATAATAGACCGCCTTTCAACGGATTTGCAAAAAGAATTTCCAGAGATGCACGGTTTTTCCCCGCGTAATCTCAAATATATGCGCGCTTTTGCAGAAGCCTGGCCGGACAAGGAAATTGTGCAACGGTGCGTTGCACAAATACCGTGGAGAACCAATTTGTCGCTTCTCGAAAAATTAAAGGAACCGGAAATAAGACTATGGTATGCAGGGAAGGTCATTGAACATGGTTGGAGCAAAACAATCCTCGAAGTTCAAATAGAAACAAAGCTTCATAAACGTGTAGGAAAAAGTGTCAATAATTTTTCAAAAGCCCTTCCACCCGTTGAATCAGATATGGCCAACCAGATATTTAAAGACCCGTATCTGTTTGATTTTATCGGTACTGCAGAAGTGAGAAAAGAAGCGGAGCTAGAAGACAAACTTATCACACATTTAGAAAAGTTTCTACTTGAGCTGGGGCAAGGCTTTGCCTTTGTGGGGCGACAAGTTCATCTTGAGGTAGGCGGAGACGATTTCTACATTGATATGCTTTTTTATCACCTTAAATTAAGGTGCTATGTTGTGGTAGAATTAAAAGCAGGAACTTTTAATCCAGGCCATGTTAGTCAGCTGACTATGTATATGAACATAGTGGATGATTTGCTGCGGCACGAAAGCGACAATCAAACAATCGGCCTACTACTAGTCAAAGAAAAGAACAAAACAGTTGTTAAGTATTCGTTAGCTGGGAACAATAAACCCATCGGTGTTGCCGATTGGGATCAGATGATTACTGAATCTCTTCCTGATGAATTAAAGCCCAGTTTGCCATCTATTGATGAAATAGAAAAAGAGATTGCTAATGAATGATCAAGGTATTGCTGGTGGTAATCAGATGCATTATATCTGTAACAACTTTAGGTGCTTTATTACCCCGCAAGATTTTATCTTTCCGTACACGGATAGTACAGCCTTAAACCGGTAATTTTTTATCAGGAGTCTAAACAAGTGGAAATCGATTTCGAACAGAGAAAAACACACAGTTGCGGTGAACTAACAGCTAAAGAGAACGGCAAAGAGGTTTTTATCAAAGGATGGGTTGACAGAAGGCGTGACTTAGGTCAGCTTATCTTTATCGATATTCGAGATCGCAAGGGAAAGACTCAGGTTGTATTTGACCCTTCGCGCAACAGTGAAACACATGCAAAAGCGGGCGAACTGCGAAATGAGTATGTGATTTCTGTACGCGGCACTGTCGGAAAGCGGCTTGAGCCCAACACAAAAATAAGCACCGGTGAAATTGAGGTTCTGGCAGATGAGCTGAGGATTTTAAATCCATCAGAAACTCCACCTATCTCTATTAATGAAGATGGCGGTGAAAATGAAGATATCAGACTTAAATGGCGTTTCCTTGATTTACGCCGTCCTTTCATGCAGCGCAATATGCTATTCCGTAGCAAGGTTATGCAGGAAACTAGAAAACTCCTTTCAGCTGAGGAATTTGCTGAAATAGAGACACCAATACTAATGAAGAGTACACCAGAAGGTGCCCGCGACTTTCTAGTTCCCTCTCGAGTTAACCCGGGCAAGTTCTACGCTCTTCCTCAGTCGCCGCAGACCTACAAACAGATTCTTATGGTTGCCGGATACGAGCGCTATTTCCAAATAGCCAAGTGCTTCAGAGATGAGGACCTTCGTGCCGACCGTCAGCCGGAATTTACACAGATTGACTGCGAAATGTCTTTTGTAAATGCAGAGGAAATTTATGATACGTTTGGCGGTTTTGTAACAAAACTTTTCAAAAATGTAATGGGTATTGATATTCCGCCAATTCCTCGTATGACCTATGAAGAGGCGATGGAAGGTTACGGCTGTGATAAACCTGACTTACGTTTTGACATGAAGATGGTTGATTTTTCTGAAATACTGAAGAGCAGCGGTTTTAAGGTTTTTGATTCCGTTCTTGAAACAGAGGGCGGCGCGGTAAAGGGAATAAAGGCTGAAAAATGCGCCGATTTCTCCCGCAAAGTTATGGACGATCTTACAGAATTTGTTGCCGGTTACGGTGCCAAGGGGCTTGTATGGCTTAAGGTTACAGAGAACGGTCTTGAAGGACCTTCTGCAAAATTCCTGAAACCTGAAATCCTGGCTGAGCTTCAGAATGAGGCCGATGCAACTGTCGGAGACGTGATATTTATTATTGCGTCAACACGCAAAGTGGTTAATGTTGCCTTGGGTCAGCTCCGTCTTGAAATTGCAAAACGGAAAAACCTCATGAAAAAGGATCAGTTTGTCTTTACATGGGTTACGGATTTTCCGATGTTCGAATACAGCGAGACAGATAAGCGCTGGTCTTCAACGCATCATCCATTTACAGCACCTCTTGACGAAGATGTAAGCCTTCTTTACAGCCCAGAGTACTATTTCGCGAGAGCCAAAGCATACGACATCATTTTAAATGGAAATGAAATCGGCGGAGGAAGTATTAGAATTCATCAGGCTGGATTGCAGTCGAAGATTTTTGAACTGCTTGGAATTAAGCCTGACGAAGCGAGACTGAAATTCGGCTTTCTTCTTGATGCATTCAAGTATGGAGCTCCTCCTCACGGCGGAATTGCATTCGGTCTTGACCGTCTTGTAATGATCATGCTGGGCCTTGATTCCATCCGCGATGTTATAGCATTTCCAAAAACAGCATCAGCCTGTTCATTGATGGATGAGTCACCATCGAATGTTGATTCACAGCAGCTTGATGAATTGGGAATTGCCCTTAAAAAATAAGGAGAATATTTCGCGTGAAAGCATTTATAGCATTTCTTCTGTTTGCATTGGTGTTGGTCCCGGGATGCGCAAAAAAGCCAAACCTTCAGGAGCTTCAGCAGCTTGAAGAGCAGAAACGTGAAATTGATGCGCAGGAAAAAAAGCTTAAAGAGCTTCAGGCAGAACGTGAAAAATTTGAGGCTCTCCTGGAAACCAAGAAGGCAGAATTGAAAAAGCTGGAAATGGAAAAGGATTCCCTTAAAACCAGGTTGGGAAAGTAAGGAAGAGAGAGCACGTATTAAATCAATACTGTACACAGATCAGGCGGGTCTTCTTGGACTCTTCGGTGCAGGTTACAGCAGGAAAAAAGAGGTCGAGACCCTTCTTGGCGTATCCCTTATTATACGTAACGATTTCATACAGATAAAAGCACCAAGTAAACCGAAGGGGGCGGCCGCTGAGAAGTTTCTGCAGGAGAGACTTCAGTCTGCTTCATTTAATACCGATGTTGAAAGCTCATGTAATTCACCGGCACTTCCTACTGCCAGCGGCGGAAATTTCATCACCTCCGGACGGAAGCAGAACATTTATGCAAGGACGGAAGGGCAGATCCGTTTTTTCGAAGCGGTAAAGCATAATGACCTTGTCTTCGCAATAGGACCTGCCGGAACCGGTAAAACATATATGGCCGTTGCTATGGCGATAGAGGCTCTTCGCAGAAAATCTGTTGAACGGATAATTCTTGCAAGGCCTGCAGTTGAAGCGGGTGAGTCTTTGGGCTTTCTTCCTGGAAATTTGAAAGAGAAGGTTGATCCATATCTGGCACCTCTTTATGATGCTCTTTACGACATGCTGCCGAAAGAAACGGTAGGACAGTTCTTTGTTGATCGCACTATTGAAGTTTCGCCTCTTGCATATATGCGTGGCAGAACACTCCACAACGCTTTTATTATTCTTGACGAAGCGCAAAACGCAACAGTAAAGCAGCTGAAGATGTTTCTTACAAGACTAGGCACCTGCTCCAAGGCTATAGTTTGCGGAGACGTTACCCAGGTGGATCTAAGGAATGAACGGTCAGGTCTGTGCACTATGGAAAAGATGCTTTCTAAAATTCCTGACATAGAGTTTATTCATCTCGACGGCCGTGATGTTATGCGGCATAAGCTTGTTAAGGAGATAATACGCGCATACGACGACTTTGAGGCAAAGAATGGCTGATACAGTTCAGATGCCGAAGCTTCCCGGCTCCAATTTCCGTTCATCATTTCTCTCTAACCGAACGTTGCAGGCATATTTATTTGTCGGCTGGATTCTGATACTGAATCTTATTCTTCCAAGTCCACATGGAGAAAATACACTTGATGTTCCAAGAGAGGGAGAAATAACAAAGCGGGCATATATAGCTCCCTTTACCTTTGATCTGCTTAAAACAAAAGAGGAGATTGCAAAAGAGAGACGTGATGCTGTAAAAAGGGTACCATTCCTGGTTCGTTATGATTACGAAGTCTCAGAAAAAGTTATAGGAAGATTTAAAACTTTTGAAAAACAAATTTCTCTCCTGCGGGATCCATCTTCAAGCGATTCTGTCCGTGCATCAATCTACAAGGTTCTGCGCAAGGAGCTGTCTGTAGGCGCCATTACGCTGTTTACAGAAAGAAACGGCGATCCTGCAGCACTTACGGCTATTGCGGAACGAATCATGGATAACGGTATTGCCGGTCAGCTCTTTGTCAAAGATGAAAGGGAAGTCGGCGATTACCGTGAAAAGCACAATGTTGATCCGGCATCGGTAAGAATAATGGAAAGCGATGCAGTTGTCCTGATTAAGGATGGTGTGGAGAGAGGTGTCGGCATAGGCGATCTCCTGCCGAAAGAGGCCGCTATAGAGAAGGAGCGCGGAAATCTAAGGCAGGTGACGGGGCGGGAATCGATAGGAGCACTTTACGAAATACTTTATGCCTGGACTGTTCCGAACATAATATCGCTTGAAGAGGAAACGGCGAAACGTAAAGATGCGGCAGCTAACAGTGTTATTCCTACAATGGGCAAGGTCGTAAAAGATCTTGAAATAGTCGGTAAGAATAAACTTGTTACAACCGAAATAGCAAGAAGTCTCTATTCGCTGAAAGTGGCACAGGAAAAGCTTGAATCGGCTGAAAAGAGAAGTAATCTTCTTATCGGATTCATGCGTTTTCTTTTCCTCTCTCTTATAATGCTTCCATTCTTCATTTGGGCTGGAAGCAGACTGCATGCTGATAAGAGTCTTAAACCGGTAGCCGCTTTTTGTGTTCTTATAACCGTTACAGCGCTGATTATTACCGGCACCTGGCATCTTGTAAACATTGTTCTAACTCCTCTCGATACCCTTTCTTCATTTGATTTCTCTTATGCATACCCGCTTGTATTTGCATCAATACTGGCATCAGTGCTGTTTTCAGTTGAAACAGGCGTTGTCGCAATGCTGGCTGTAACGTTTATCTATTCTGTGATTACCGGTTTCACTTTCGGTCCCGCTTTTGTTCACTTTGCAGCCGGTATTGCAGCTGCGCTTGGTCTGAAAAATATCCGTTATCGATCACAGTTTTTCTTCTCCTTTCTTATGTATCTCATCGTTGCCGGTGCAGCCCTTATGGCTTATAACGGTCTTAAATACGGCAGAATTGACGGAATGCATATTATTAGGGAGTGGGCACTCATGCTTGCCTCCGGACTCTTTTCACTAATGCTTGCCATGACCGTAGCCTGGCTGTTCGAAAGAATTTTCGGCATCATGACCAATCTTACACTTATTGAACTCTCTGATATGAATGTACCAGCTCTAAAAAGGCTTTCCATTGAAGCACCGGGTACATACCACCACAGTGTTCTTGTCGGAAATCTGACTGAAGCTGCGGCTGAAAAGGTTGGAGGGAATCCGCTTTTAGGCAGAGTTATGGCCTATTATCACGATCTCGGAAAAGTATATAAACCGGAATATTTCATAGAAAACAGCCAGAATCTTGTTGATACGCTTCATGGAAAAGTTTCACCGCGAATGAGTGCAATTATCATTGCTGCTCATGTTAAACAGGGAATGGAGCTTGCCCGTAAATATCGTCTTCCGACAGCTATTCAGGATGCAATACGGGAACACCACGGAACAACCTTTATCTCATTCTTTTATGATAAGGCCAAAGAATTGGAGCCTGAAAAGCAGTTGATGAGGGAGGATTTCTGTTATCCCGGACCAAAGCCCCGTTCTAAGGAGACCGCCATCCTTATGCTAGCCGACTCAGTTGAGGCGGCTTCGAGAACACTGAACGATTCGACCCCGTCACGTTTACGCAACCTTGTTGAGGATATTATTCAGAGGAAAATTCAGGACAGACAGCTGAGCCACTGCGAACTGACTCTGCAGGAGCTGGAATTAATACGTGAAAGCTTTGTTAATGTACTCACCGCCATGTTTCACTCAAGAATTGAATATCCAGGACGTACTAACGAGGAGTGAAAAAAACTATATTGCTGTAAACAGTCCTTTTAAAGGAAAATAAAAATGGGTGAACAACCAAAATTTCAGCGGAAACACTTCTTTATAAACAAACGTCTCCAGATCAGGTATATGATCTCAATGCTTATTCCGATGCTTGTGCTCATTGCATTCATCGGTCTTATTATGTATTACTCACAGTACCGTTTTGTTCAGGCAACAACGCAGGAAATGGGTCGGGATCTTAAGAATGTCATTCTCACAAATCAGCTTTATGCCCCGAACGACGACTGCGCAAAAGACGCAAAAACAGTTGCTGACATTAAGTCGCGTATTGCACAGTACTCGGTGGGTGACAGAAGTTTTTCCGGTCCTCTTCTTAAAACAGCCTATAAGATACTCTTCATCGGACTATTTGTTGTTGTAGCTGAACTTGCTTTTTTGACAATTTTTATTTCTCACAAAGTTGCAGGTCCTGTTTACAGGTTCAGCAAATTTGCCGAGGATCTTAAAACTGGAAATTTAAAAGGGCGTATCTATCTGCGTAAGGGCGATGAACTTACCGATGTCGCGTCCGATTTCAATCAGTCAGCAGATTTTCTGCAGGCTGAAGTGCGTGCACTTATTACCACCTCCGAAAACATGATTGAAGAGATGAAAAAGGGTGGCGTAGTCAGCCAGGATAACATTCTTAAGTTTGAACGCCAGCTCGAAACGTCAAAGAAGCGATTTACAGTTTAATTAATGCAGTATATTGATATACATGCTCATGATGGTGCTTTCGAGAACAGAGATCTATCAAAATATGACCATCTCGGTGAGACGATGGTTGAGTTCAATCGCGATTTAACTGCGGATAATGTAAGCCACTGTTTTATTTCTAGTGTTCATGCCCTTCTTAAGGATTTAATAGAGGGCAATGAAGTTACATTTACAGATGCAGAAACAGATCCGCGTCTCTTTGCTTATGTCTATTACCACCCTTTAAGAGTGGAAGAATCAATTTCAGAGATAGAAAAGTATAAATCACATAAGAAATTTATCGGGTTCAAATCGCGTCCTGTTATCCATCAGACTGAATTTGACAGCGATGCCTACAGACCTCTTGTTGAAGCCGCTGCGGTTATCGGTATGCCGATTCTTCTTCATACCTGGCCGATTAATGATGCGCATGCAGTTGCTAAGATGGCAAAAGAGTCGAAGGCGAAGATAATTATGGTTCATGCATGTAATGACAAGTATGCAGAGGCTATGAATATTGTAAAGCGCTATGATAATGTTTTTGTTGAACCGGTGACTTCGGCAGTATATCCTGGTAAAATCCGTGAGATCATTAATATTGTGGGTTATGAACGGCTCATTTTCGGTTCAGATTACGGTCTCTTTTCAAGAAGCAGAATCCTGAAGACCTATGAAGAGGCTAATCTTAGCAGTGTCGAAGAGGAAGCGGTATACAGGAATAACGCTATCAGGGTTTTCGGTCTGTAGCTATTTTCAAAATAATTATAAAAAGAGTTGCGGAAATGGTTCTGTTTGGTTATATATGTAACGTTGCACTAAATTTAATGGAACGAAACAATGAAACCATCACTATCTGATATTGCAGAAAAGGCACAAGTTTCAAAAGCTACTGTATCGAGAGCATTATCAAACTCGAATCTTGTAAGTCAGGAAACAAGGAATTCGATATTAAACATAGCAGAATCAATGGGTTATGTTCCTGATGCCGCGCTATCTGTATCTGCAAGTAATTTGATAAGGTCGAAGCGGGAACCGGTTGAAAGGGCTAGAAAAAATGTAGTCAATGTTGTCTATTATCAAAGAACAAGATCAGACGTTCGGGCGGTTGAGTATTACAATCATATAATGGAACAGATTGAAAGGGTTCTCACTGAAGAGGGGGTATCTATTATTGAATCATACCCGCAAACTCCTGAAGAATATTTCCGCATTCTGGATGCCACTAATGCAGACGGTACCCTTATTCTCAGCAGCATCCAATCAATAGGCCCCGAGTTTCTGCCCAGACTCCGTCTTGCAGCTATGAAAAACCCATTAATACTTATCAGCAATTACATACAGGGACACGACCATGAATTTAATAGTGTTCGTGCCGACAATGTTTCAATGGGTCAATTTGCAACCGAGTATCTGATTGGCAAGGGGGCGAAAAGGGTTCTCTTTTTTGATCCCTCGCATAATATGGCTATCCTGGAGGATCGCTATATGGGTTATCGACGTGCTATGGAAGAGGCAGGGTTAGTTCCAGAAAGAATTGCATATGATAATACGTCTGCACAGGCCGGTGTTTCAAACGGACTTCCGGAAGGATTTACATTGCCGGAAGGAGTTCTCGGACTTCTGCTTGGCGGAGATAGCTTGGCGAAACCTCTAAGTAAAGCAATTGCCGGTGAACTTTCCCGCCGCCGCGATATTTATATGACAGGTATTGATGGAATTCCTCCGCTCTCAGACGAAGATGGTAGAATTGCGACGATAGGAATGGATTTTAAGGCAATGGCCAGGGCGACATGGAGGTTATTGTCTGATTGTATTGATGGTAGTGTATCAACACCTCAGAAAACATTGGTTGGATATAGTTTGATTGAGAAAAGGGATGAGTTATGTCAATAAAAAAAGCAGTTATATCTATCATCTTTTTGTTAACAGGCCTTTCATATTCTGCCTGGGAGGTTGTTGAACGTGATACGGTCTCCACGCCTTTCTCGAACACCAATTACCTCTATACAGCATTTTCAAAGTGCTACAATCCCGGCGGAGAACAGTTCAGCTCTATGGGAATGAATACTTATCCAGCTGAAGGTCATTCACCTGTTTTTACAATGGGTGAATATAGGTATGCCATTTATTACAATATCCGTTTACGCCCTGTTATAGCACGACGTCATATGCCGTACGGAAAATGGGAACGGACCTGCTTTTGTCAATATGAAGATGCTCCAGTATGGGATCTTCATAATATCTCTGCCATTGGAGTCAGCCCTGACGGATATGTTCACTCCTCATGGGGAATGCACAGTGACCAGATAAGATATCGGAGGAGTGTTAACCCGTGGGCAATTGATTCTTTTACAGGTAGAATATCCATGACCGGCCTTGCAGAATCAACATGTTCATATCCTTACTTTATGAGCACACCATCTGGATTCTACTTTTTCTACCGCGAATGGAATCAGCAGGGTTACACTATCAACAGATGGGATGAAGCAACAAAGAGTTGGACTATGCCTCTTGGAACCGGTTGCTCTGGAGTAACACGTTGTCCATTACTCATGCCGGTATGGCCATTTAATGGTTCAGGCAGGCCATACATGTTCAGACCTGCATTCGGTAAAGATGGAAGTTTGCATATTGCATGGACACAAATGCAGCCGAATATGGTGCAGCAATCGGTTCGCTACGCCTATTCGACAGACAGCGGTAAAACATGGCGGGACAAGGATGGTTTACCATATACCATTCCAATAAATGATAACAATGCCAAAATAGTATCAACAAATATTTCTAATGCACATAATGCAATGGATGTAGATACATTCGGCAGAGCGCATATTGTAAGTCACGACAATTCAAGTCTTACAAAATCACAGCATCTCTTTCATATCTGGAAAGATGGATCGAATATTTGGCACACAGATACTGTGTACACATTTACAGATTACGAAACTATGGGAGATTTGTATCAGCACCGCAGCGAAATTGCTGTGGATCGTCAGAATCGGGTACATATTCTCACTCATGCAAATCGCACAAATAAATGGCAGCAGATGATATTGACTGCAAATCCGCCTGAGTATAAAGAGTGGACAAAGCAGATTCTTCCGAGTGAAGATATTGCTACAATGTTTCAGAATTACGATTATGAATATTTCAAAAAGACAGATACGTTGCTGAAGGTTTTTCAGGCACAATGTGTGAGTGATTCAAATAATATTGTATGGTATGGAGGAGCGCCGGAATATGGTTCTCCATTTGTAATCTGGAAGATGTATTGGAATAATTCTCAGACTATAAATGAGGCTAAGAATAAAGTTTCTGGCACAGCTTTGATGTCTAGTACGTATTATTCAACAAATTCATTAGCAATATTGAAGGTGAATATACCTGTGACATCAAAAATTAAGCTTTCCATATATTACGCGAATGGTGTAAGACTAGTTACTTTGGCTGATGGTGTTCATCAACAGGGACAACATATATTCAATTTTAAAACATCTAATCACGCTGCCGGGATGTATATAGCAGCATTGGTAGTAAACGGCAGACAAACAGTAAACAAAATTATGGTGACAAAATGATAAAAATAATTGTTACTTTTATGATTGCAGCTGCTTTGGTAAATGCTGCTGTTCTTCCTGCTGTTAATGTTGATACTGCGGTAATTAGAATTATCAGTAATCTTGCACCCAATCAGGGAGCTTTTCTTCCTGCATTCAAATGTGTTGATAGGAATAATGGTGCTGGTTTCGCCGCCTTTGCCAGTTTTGCAACAGCTGGCCCGGGTACACGGGATTATTGTAACAAATGGGTTTATGCTCCGTCAAGAGCGCGCGCACTTTATTGTGGATCAAATCACGGCGCCCCTCACAAGTTCAATGATGTGTGGGAATATGATCTTGCATCAAATACATGGGTCATGCTTCATAAGCCGGATTCCGGTGTTGTGCCCTGTCATACTTGGTGGGGACTCACATACGATCGCAAGCGTGATGAACTGCTCTGGGCTTCCGGCGGCGGATGCGGGAGCTGGGTGGATTGGCATGTTTACAAACCATTTCAGCCGGAAAACGGCTGGACTGTAAAAACCTTTTCCAATGCTGCTCCTGGAATAGGTTTAGGTGGTGCATTCGAATACATACCTGATCAAGATAAACTTATTTGGTATTTCAACGACTGGGCATCTCCTGGGATGAGAAGTCTGGATCCGCTAACCGGTTCATGGTCTACATTAATAGCTGGAAGTTTACTTTATGGGTCGTGTCCGACATGTAAAACAAGTCCTGCCTATGAAC
>JAEUSG010000228.1 GCA_016788315.1 Fibrobacterota bacterium
AACCGGCAACGCGCAAATTGGCGCGGTTTGTGCGCTAGCGAGCAGCACAAACCGTGACAATGCGCGTTGTCCGGTTGAAGCGATTGTTAGGCTGATTGCTTCATTATATCTATTATTTTAACGACACATTCATTAACTGGAGCATCATTTGTATTGATTTCCAAATCGTATTCCATGTTTTTATGAACATTTTCATATTGTTCTTCTGCTAATCCAATAATCCTATCTCCTCTTTTTATTTCTCGAGCAATAAGTACTTCTAGCGGGCATATTACTCCTATACATATTAACGGATAGCTAGATAATGTCTGATAAAAATCCTTTTTCACATCTTCATCAAGCAACACATGATCAATTATGGTATTTACTCCATAATTGGAGAACATTTTAATTGTTCTATGAAAGAATATTTCTGTATTTATAGGTATCAATTTCCCATTACTTCTATCTTCCATTTTTTCAATGACATAATCAAAATCATCTATACTAAAACGGAAATAGCTAGGTATTACTTTCGAAATAGCATTTGCAATAGTTGTTTTTCCAGAACTTGATGTTCCATTAAGCAGAATAATATTACCTTTACGCAAGTCTTTCTCCGAATATTTGGCAAAGCAAAAAACCACGCGCGAAGCGCGCCGGCCTAACATTAGCTTAACCTGTAAATCCGTCCGCGCGCAGCGCGGTTTGGCGCGCAACTTGCGTAAGGAGCGAAGCGACACGCAAGTTGCGTGACAAAAGGATTTATCAGGTTCAAGCCTTTGTTAGATTTCTTCTTCTTTTCTTCTTTTCTTCTCTATTTTTTCTCTCGTCATTCTCTTGTTTCATTACATCACATAAAAAGCTTTCATTTTTCTGATTATGATTTCTTTATCTTTCTTGATCCCCAATGAATTCAAAAATACTCTTCCTCTTCATTATCCATTCCAGTACTGCATGAATCCTGGCACCTCATCTAATGCAGTTTCCGAAGGATTCCTCTTCATTCAAAAATGGCTGCCTTAATTTTACACTAAGTGTCTTTAATTTTTTTATCCTGCGTTCAATCATCTTCTTGTTTCATTTTTCTTTTCTTCGCCCGAAGGGCCAATCTAACATATGCTTAACCGGTAACGCGCTAAATGGCGCGCATCTTGCGGAGCGAAGCGACTGCAAGATGCGTGACATTGCGCGTTATCCGGTTGAAGCAGTTGTTAGATCAATCCTTATCCAATCTTTCTTGTATCATCTACTTCTTTTAATCCATCCAGCTTAATCAACAAATTACCCAATGAATCTGTATTTATCAGATCTTTCACCCAAGAATGACTTGGTGCGCTGTATAGTTTTTTCAAGTTATTGATTACCAGGTATCTTTTGCCTATAGCTAAAAGCTCGTAGGCAATGTAATTCAATAGGGAAATTTCAAGTTTCTGATCATTATACTTATCAAGAAGCACAATTTCATCAAGTGATGATGATATCCCGGACAAATGGCTTACTACGGCACAACCAATGACCTCTTGTTCATCCATTACGCAAAAGAAAAGTTCATTCTCTTTGGGATCATATTCACTTTTCTTAAAATGAACATTGGAATATATTTCAATTTTGTCATTGGATGATTCAACAAGATGATTTGTGATATACATAAAACCTCACTTATAAATCAAAAGCAACAAGATTTTTTGAACGCGATATTATTCTCTTTTTTCTGCCCGAAGGGCCGATCTAACATACGCTTAACCGGCGAGGCGTCATGGCGCGATTCCTGCCGAGCGTAGCGACAGCAGGAATCGTGACATAGCCGAGTCCGGTTGAAGCGATTGTTCGACGTCTTTTTCTTAAATCAACCTTCGCATTATCCACTTATGATCATTTTCATGATATTCAAATTCTATAAATCCATTGTCCCTAAAACTGAAAAAACAGCCCGAGTTATTCAAAGGAATGGGTACTCCCAGAATCACCCGAACCAAGGCATTCAAGAAATTCCCATGAGATACTACTAAATACTGACCAGGTCTACGTTGCAGAATGAAATCTAGAGCTGCCAAGGCTCTTGAGTGAAGTACTACGAGATTCTCCCCACTCTGATTCGGGTATTTTGTTAGTGGCGTTATTTTATGATTAATTGGGTATTTAAGATCCGCTTCTGCCCGCACTAATCCAGCGAGCACTCCATTATCTCTTTCCATTAGAATGTCATCGCTTATTAATGGAACCCCATAACCAATATTAATAATCTCTGCAGTTTTTAATGCTCTCGAAAGCGGAGATGTCAGGATAGCGTCAAATAAGTAACCCAATTCACGGAATTCGCATAGCGTTTCCTGAGCTTGGCTAATTCCAATATCAGTTAATGAAGAATTATACCTGCCTTCTAATTTTTTCTCGTCATCGGCCAAAGATCTTCCATGTCTCAATAGTATTATCTTATACATAGACTATTTATATCCTCGCCGCGCGCAGCGTCCGTCGAACATACGCTTGACCTTCAATGCGAGACTGGCGTGGTTTGTGCCAGGAGCGAAGCGACGCCAGCACAAACCATGACAGGCCGAATTATCCGGTTGAAGTGATTGTTCGACGTCTTCCTAATTTATATATAATGTGCTAAATATTTTAATTTATCTAACAGATCTAGACAATGAAATCTACATGTCCTGTGTTTTCTTTATCAAATTTTAAGGCTTCCACATGCTTGTTTATCTTTTTACATGCAAGTACTATAAAAGGTAGTTGAAATGAAATAATAGCACCTACATGTTCACCAAACCTAGTAAGAATATACGATAATATTCCATTTATCTCTATAGTTATTTTTATTGTTGCATTCTCACTTGGGTAATAATACGTATAAATCCAGCATGCAAAATAGTATATATCTATGCATGCAATCACTATAATTACCATACTCCATACAATTATAAGTATTTTTCTATCAATTTTTCCTAAAATCATTATCTGTTCCTAATCCTCTCGGAAGATCCGCGTGAAGCAATACTTGTGCCGATGCAGTATTACAATATCCTTTGCGCGAAGCGTCCGTCGAACATTAGCTTAACCTGTAAATCCGTCCGCGCGCAGCGCGGTTTGGCGCGCGATTTGCGTGAGGAGCGAAGCGACTCGCAAATCGCGTGACAAAAGGATTTATCAGGTTCAAGCCTTTGTTATAATCTTGCACCTAGATCCTGGCGACTGTCCCGATTTCTTCTCTTCACGCTATTCTTTCTCTTCTTGACCAAACCGCTTATGGCGGGAATAGGCAATATGCTCTCCAAAATCACGCATATTGCCTTTCCCGCATGTTTATAACACCAATGATTATAACATACGCTTAACCGGTAATCCGAGACTGGCGCGCAACTTGCGATGAGCGAAGCGAATGCAAGTTGCGTGACAGGCCGGATTATCCGGTTCAAGCGGTTGTTCTACGAGCCACCACGTATTAATCGCCTGAGCCATGGATGGCGAAGGCGATTCCACTTCTTCTATTTTTTTTTCAAATATCCATCTTTATTCAATTCTTGATTTTATTATCTTACATTCAAATACATTCAATTGGATTCTATCTTTTCCTCTTCCGCTATTTCCTCTTTGGGCAAGTTCCTCTGAATATTACTCTTTTCCTTATTCGCTTGATTCAATAATGCTTTCTTTTCTTAATATCTTTCATTAAGACATTATCTTACTGCTGATTCTTTTTCCTTAATTCTCGGTTCTTCATGATATGCGAAAACAGGCCCGCGCCATGGATGGCGCGCGCGTAAGAAAAAGTGTGGCGTGCGCGCGCAGCGCGCCCGTAGAACATTAGCTTAACCGGTAACGCGCTAATTGGCGCGCATCTTGCGGAGCGAAGCGACTGCAAGATGCGTGACAATGCGCGTTATCCGGTTGAAGCCTTTGTTAGATTTCTTCTTCTCTTCTTCTCTATTTCTTCTCTGGTCATTCTCTTGTTTCATTACATCACATAAAAAGCGTTCATTTTTCGGATGATGTACTCTTTATCTTTATTGATCCCCAATGAATTCAAAAATACTCTTCCTCTTCATTATCCAATCCAGTACTACACGAAGCCTGGCACCTCAACTATTGTAATTTCCGAAGGAGTCCTCATCATTCAAACAAGGCTATCTTCACTTCACACTAATATTCTTTACTTCTCTTATACTGCGTTCAATCATCTTCTTGCATTCTTTATTCGTTTCTTCGCCCGAAGGGCCAATCTAACATTAGCTTAACCTGTAAATCCGTCCGCGCGCAGCGCGGTTTGGCGCGCGATTTGCGTAAGGAGCGAAGCGACTGGCAAATCGCGTGACAAAAGGATTTATCAGGTTCAAGCCTTTGTTATAATCTTGCACCCAGATCC
>JAEUSG010000240.1 GCA_016788315.1 Fibrobacterota bacterium
GAGTTGATGCTCACGCTGGATCTTGAAAGGTTAGAGTTTTCCAATGCTGTTGTCACATTAACAATTCTGCCCTGCTCGTCATATGCTTCATATGCACCTGGAGCTGGTACTGCTGGTCTTACGTTTCCAGCTTTGTCAAAATACTGTGCAATAAGCCCTTTGCTGATAAGCGAGTCGATGAATCCAGCATCACGTGAGGTCTTCGTTCCTGAAACGCTCTTTAATGGTGCAGCAAGTCCTGCAACTGTTGCTGAGTCTACTTTTGCTGCTGCCTTGACATAGTGAAGTCCCGATGGCTTAAGTCTGAAGTCATTGCTGTCTGCGTTGAAGAAGAGGTCATTGAGATTGGCGACGTCTATCCGCTGATTGCCAAGAACGGCATTTCTTGCTTTGATAATTCCGTCAAATGCCGGATTGAAATTTGACCATGTTGACCAGACGAACTGAATACCATCGGTAAGAGTACCTCCGCTGCTGTAACCGAACTGAGTAGCCCATGCAGAGTCTGCCCAGAACATGTTTACGCTGAGATTGTTCATCACAATGTTTCCAACTCCGGTCATGACGGAGTCTCCGGTTATGGGGTTAAGCACCCATGTCTTACCGAATATTGCGGGATTGATGCAGTTGACAAATGTGTTGTTGTAAACAAGGTTGCCGTTTCCATGATTTATGGTAAATGCGCGGTTGCCGAAATTTCTGTTTGGAAAACCAACAATGACGTTATTTCTCATAACGCAGCCCATAGCTTCAACCGGGTAGGTTCCCTCACTGAAATACTGCTCTGCCGTTGTACCGCCTCCGAGAGAGAGACCCATGCCATTTATGTACTTAACGATATTGTTTTCGATAATGCCGTATTTTGCGCCAGCTTTCATGAAACCGCCATATGCATCATTGTGTTCGTAGAATGGCTGAGCGTAACTTTTTGCAATCTCATGTATGTAGTTACCTCTGACAACAACGAAATTTGCTCCATTGAGGTTAAAACCGTTCAGGACGCTGGAATAAATTGGTCCGGAACTTCTTTCACATTCGTTGTTTTCGAAAACCAGGTAGTCTTGTCTCTCTTTGCCGACTTCTGTTGATAGTTTAATTGGAGAGTTCGCAATGCCTGAAAAATGGCAGTTGCGGATGATACAATACGCTCCACCGGGCTTGATATGAAACGCATGTACTCCGCCGCTGCCGTCTATATCGAGATTTTCAAATGTATAGTAGGGCTTCGAAACAGAAATCCATTCGCCTCTGGCGCGAATGAAAACTGTGTTTTTCGCCGCTGCTCTTATAACTATACGTTTTTCAGCTGTTCCCGCGTTTGATAGTCCTTTTGGAATGAGATCCGTACTTGGGGTGGCTTGATTAGTGTAATTTCCCGGTGCAAGTGTGAGAGTGTCGCCAGCCTGTAATGCTGCTACCGCTGTACTCCACTGACCTACCGTTGCCGTTGTGATGGTTACGTTTGCTCCGAAGACTGCAGCCGCTAATCCTATAGCGACAGTTGCTGTTTTGAT
>JAEUSG010000254.1 GCA_016788315.1 Fibrobacterota bacterium
ACTTATATATATATACATTTCTTTTTTAGAACGACACTATTTGTCGCTCAACTACTCGATATTTGATATAGTTAATGTTAGGAGGCATCAATGATCTTTTTCAAAAACATGGCCAATTCCACATTGGCAGATTACTTTTTAACGAAATCAGAGGAAATTCTGAAGTATTATAATGTAGTAGCGGATATGGATTTTTATTTTTCAGAAAATTCGCTAACAATACTAAGACCATCACATGCTGCTAAACTTTATCCGGCAAGGGTATCAATAGAATCAAAGGTACTGATTATCAAAATGGTTATCAGTAGATTTTTGAGATTCAGAGTTATTGACGATCCAGAAAGCTGTAAGCTGACTATATTTATTTCAGATATTTCTACTCAAAAAACTCTGCTATTCAATAGAGATATTACTTCAGGAGCGAGTACCAAGTCTGAAGTATCTGATGGCTTATTCTGGTTTAGGCTTAAAGAGGTGGAGAGAAGGATTATGGCTAATTTACCTATGAAATATTCTGAACTCAGACTGCTACCATGCACCTGTTCTTTCTGTGGACAGTGTCTGTGGAGAAAGAAAATTACAGGCCAAACATTAACCAGTAAAGATATTGAGGACTATAAAAAGTTGTTGAACGTTGTCAAAACATGATGTCTTGACATATTTTATATAGCAAACAAATACTTTGGAGGCTTTATGCATAACCGAACTGAAATTGTTAGTATGATTAACAGTATTGCAGACAACTCGTTTAAGGCCCCTATGCTAGCTTTCTGCGAAAAGAATCTAAAAACCGTAATGACAATGCCAGGCGCAATATCACACCATCACAACTGGGAGGGCGGCTGGGCCGATCATACTGCTCAGGTAATGGGAATTGGTATCTCATTATACGATCAGTTCAAAGATGGAATCGGTGATTCATTTAACAGGGACGACGTCATTGTTGTGGGCTTCTGTCATGACCTTGATAAGTTAACCAGATACAAACAGGCAGAATCAGAATGGGCAAAACAGAAAGGCTATAAGTGGGAGTTCAACAAGGATAATGCTCCATATGAAGAAACCAGCAAAGCTATTGTGGATTGTTTGAGAAATGGTATTATGCTTACAGATGAACATGTAGAGGCAATAAATCACCATCATGGCGGTTTTAGTTCAGATATATCATCGGTATATCATGGTTCCGGCAGAATGACAAGTCTATCTACTCTCCTGCATTGTGCAGATATGTTAAGTGCTTACCTATTCGGACGCAAACAGCCGACAAAAGAGGAACTTGAAAATGCTACCGCTTGAAATCATTGGAGTGGTGCTGGGTGTAACCGGCACTCTCCTTTTATCTTCTAAACTTGGTGCCGTTATGAAATGGCGCTACCGCGTCTTTCTTGTATATCTCATTTCAAACTGCTGTATGGCAGTTCTTATGTACTGGAAAGGCCTCTATTTCGCTCTTGGCATGAATCTCATCTATGCCATTGCATCGATAAACGGGCTAAGAAACAATCGTTCCGTTTCGGATTAACCAACAAAATCTTTGCTTTCGCTGCTTAAAGCTCTCGAAGGCAGCGACATGCGACATTCCTTGTCGCACCTTTACTGCATATTTATATCAGGGAGGTATCATTATGAAAAAACGTCGCAGAAGAATGAGTCAGGTGTCATGCTGTTCAAGTCAGTCGTCATCAGCATATAGAACAATAACGCTATATGCGGAATATTGCCGTTATTTATACACAATCAATTTCCTTAATAATTGGAATAGGCCGATCACTTACAGAAATTTTACGGACATCGTTCCTATCCTTATCCCGCACGAACAGTTTGAAAGCATCATAATCGAAGGCATCGATTACGCCAAACAAAAGAAACTGGACATTAAATCTATAATTGGCAATTATGAGAGTGGTTTAGATGAATCAAGCGAAATAATTGAATCGCTCTATAGAAATGCAAAGATTCGAAGTCGCATCATAGAAATCATACGGGTCGAATTGAATAAATTGATTAAACAATATTCACCTGCAGAGCTTAAAGATAGCTGTCCTAATTACAATCGTCTCAGAGAGGTAAAATCGCTTTTCGGTTTAAGCGAAATTGATTTGGATATTCTGTATCTTGTTTTCAATTATTCTATTGATAGCAGTATTGGAACGATTGCAGATGTTATAGAAAATGTCAGCGGCGTAAAAAAAGTACTTAACCAGCACAGACCAGGCAGTACGCCCAATCCAGCTTTTCTTGCTTTTATGCTCCCCTATTCACGTATCGAAATTTCTAAAGCATTAAGCAACAAATCACCGCTTCTCCGGTTCAATTTAATTCAAGACATTGACTATTTGGCGGATGATCTCTCTTTTTATATAAGCGGTCTTTCAGACAAAGCGCTCCATGAAACTTATGTAAGGGAGTATACTGGAGAATCTTTACCTGTCGAATCTTTATTGATACCCGAAGAAGATCGTCTTGTTCTGGAGCAATTGATATCCAGCCGCGATAAAAATAAAAGTCTCAACATTCTTCTGTATGGCGAACCAGGTACCGGTAAAACTGAATTTGCAAGATCACTTGCAGGCCATATGAATCACAAGGTTCTGGAAGTATGGTCTTCTCTAAACAACTCAAACGATAAAGACAGTGCTTACAATTTCCGTTTTCGTTCTACTGTCGCTGCTGATAGGCTTTACAAAGATACAGACACTGTTTTAATTATCGATGAAGCGGATGATCTACTGAATGCTTCGGGTGGCGGATTTTTAGGAATGGGGCAGGACAATAATAAAAAAGCATTGATAAACGAAACTTTGGAAGAGGGCTCACTCTGCCGATTTTGGATAACGAACCATTCACATGGCATTGATCCATCTACTTTAAGGCGTTTTGATTATGCTATAAAGTTTGAACCATTTTCACAGCAGCAGCGCGTTAATGTCTGGAAGTCATCCGTAAAAAAACATTCCTGCGAAAACATATTCACAGATGATGATATATCAAGATTGGCAGATAGGTTCAGCGTTAACGCTGGTGGCATAGACATAGCAATGAGAAATATTAAACCGGCAATAGCTAAAGGCATGGAACAAAATAAGATTGTGCAGTTTACAGAGAGACTTCTGTCTTCACACGAAAAGACTTTAGGCATTAATTCGTTCAAGAAAAAAAACAACGAAGCAAACTCAGCTAAGTACGATTTAGAGGGACTTAACATTATTGGCGGACATGAACAGCCACTTATGATACTCGATGAGTTCAGCCGTTACTGGAATGACAATAAAGATGGTGCAATGTCGATAAGAAACATGAACGTTCTATTGTACGGACCTCCAGGCAGCGGTAAGAGTGAATTCTCAAAGTTTATATCTCGTCACCTTAAAAGAAAGCTGATAGTTCGATCTGCAACAGACTTTTATAATATGTATCATGGTGAAAGCGAGAAGCGCATCAATGAAGCATTCAGAGCTGCAGAACGGGAAAAAGCCATTCTTATGATAGATGAAGCAGATGGCCTAATACGCCCAAGAGAAAGCGCTCAAAACAGCTGGGAGATCCCTATTATAAATGAATTTCTTACTTGCATGGAAAATTTCACAGGAATACTTATCTGTACAACCAATTTTCATAAAGGTCTTGACAATGCTGCTATCCGTAGATTTAATATAAAACTTGGTTTTGAATATTTAACCACAGAAGGAATCCGTAAGTTTTATAAAAGGATCATCGAGCCTGAAGTTGAAGGTCTACCAACAGCGGAAGAGTATTTCCAACTTGAAAACATAAAGAATCTTACACCTGGAGATTTCAAAGTTGTTTATCAGCAGTTTGCATTCTTTAATAAAAAAGATAGACAGCACAAGCTGTTTATTGATGCGCTTGAAACTGAAAGTAAGAACAAGCATTATATCCCCAAAAGCGGTATGGGCTTTCATGTATAAATTATATTGACTGGAGTATAGGAGAACACTCAAATGCCGGTCAAAACAAAGAAAAAAGCTGCCAAAGGTCCATCAAAGTCCCGCGGTGAGAGAATGGTTCTGATTTTACTTTTTCTAACCCGTAATCATGGGCAGAAATACAAGATCAGAGAAATCCAGGAATATGTTGAAGGTAAACTTGAACAGGATGCCGATATCCGATCCTATCAGCGCGATATTCAGGATTTAATGGCTATTGCGCCAGGAATTATTCATCAGTATGGTAATGCTAAAGAGGGTTTTATTTACAGTGCTCAAACTGTTTCAACTGCGCAGCTGAATGCTCTCCGTTCATATTCTCTAAATGAAGCAATTGCTGCTCATGTGATAAGAAAACTGGCTCCTGCTTTAAAAGGAACCAGCTACACACGTGAGTTCAGCAATCTGCTTGAAAGAATAGAGGGGACTTTCCCAGATGATGTTATCAGCAGCGAACTAGGTGATGATTCAGAGGAGGCTCTTAAAGGGCTTGAATTCAACTCTTTTGGTTTGTATGATATGTCAGCAAAGGCTAATGAGTTTGAAGCTATAATCGATGCAATACGGAAGCGGCGTAAAATAAACCTCTCCTATGCACGTAAAGATGGTGACCCATGGAGCTACGTATATAGACCGCTGAAGATTGTTTTCCATAATGGTATGCCCTATCTGCATGCACGGAATGATGCCAAGGGGTTCTTAAACAGTTTCCGTATTGACAAAGTTGTTGGTGTTAAAATCCTTTCAGAGACATTTGATTATGATGCAGATTGGGAAGCTGCTAAACAGGAAATTGGTTCAAAAGGGATAGGAGTATGGCACAACAAAGATACCTCTATCGAAAAAGTTTCTCTCCTTTTTGATCCGGATCTGAAGGATCGTATTATAAACCGTTTCTGGCATCCAAGTCAGAAGTTTATTGAAGAACGTGATGGGAGTCTGAGGCTTGATCTGAATGTGGCAGTAAATGAAGAGCTGATTTCATGGATCTTCTACTGGCAGGGCATGGCCAAAGTTCTTGCTCCGGCATCTTTAATTAGTACTATAAAAGATCGGGCATCAACAATAGCTTCTGACTACTGAATCTGTCGTTATCTAATAGCAACTACAACAATAGAAACAGCCTCTCGCATCCTGCTGTAAAAACCTTCAGTGGTTGTAAAACCGGCAATTGTGTCACCTGTCAAAAGATGGACAGTATTAACAATTACAAACAAAATCACTGACTTTTGAATTATTCTGTTAAAGAGTTCCATATATCTTCCTCCTTCTATTCAAGTCTTTTTGCGATTGAGCCTTTTTCAAGAAACTCCACTGAACGATTTTCAATTACAGTCTTAAGCTGAGGCCATATATCTGTCTTGAATCTAACCTCTAACTTCGGTGCTAAAAAACAGATAAAGACAGCAGCTGCTATCCATTCAATTATCGTTCCCATATTGTCCTCCGTATGAATTATTGATTTTAGTGAAGACGATATAAATACTGGTCACTAGTCGATTCCCACCGTAATCGACTTGGAACAGGTACTCGAATCATACTTGCCGCCTGTGCCAATGCAGTTTTCGAAGAATAAACTGATGCTTCAATACCCATAATAGGCGGGCTCATCTCGTAATAGCTGCCCGAAATGATAATTTTTACAGAACCGTCAATTCGTCTTTTCTGAACATCTTCTATCCACTTAAATCTCTGTATAGCAGCTCGCTTAACAACCTCTATTGCTATGTTAATGTCACTCCCCTTTCTTTCAAGGGTGTCTGAATACTGTATGATCTCCGAAGCCAATCGATTTGCCAGGATACGGCCAAAGGCACTTGTTTCCGACATACCTGGTTCATATTCCCGCTCAGAGATAAACTCTTCAATTGATACATCATACAAACCATTACCATTTCGCTGCATGATAGTTACAATATTCTTAGCAAGTACAGCTATCCCTTCGTCAAACTCCCTATCAGGTGCGCTGCTCTTATACTTTGCTGCAATGGTTCTGTCATAATCCTCTTTTGATGGAATGCCGGCAGTTCGAGAAACAGAACCACATCCTAAAATAAAAACAGACACGCCAATGACTAAGACTGCTTTCTTAAGCATATGATACTCCTTTTGTTTGTTAGTATTTATCTATGTTTGTCGATATTGAACTAGGGGCAGAAAGAAAGCCGCTGAAAGCATTTTACCATCAGCGGCTTTACACACTAGGAGGTTCAGAACTACAACCAACGACCTATCTCAAACAGTTCACCGTAATATTTTGCTTTTGCAATAGCTACATCGACCTCACTGTTGAACCTAATTATTGGCTGACGTCTCAGTGTTTCACAACCATTCTCAATAACACCCAAAAATATCGGATCAATTCTCTTTTCCCGACCTATCATAGGATATGCAACATACAAGGCATCAAAAATACCTAACTGTCGTGCATCAACTAACTTTTTGACAACGTCAAGCGGAGGATTATCATTCTGTTTATACAAATCAACAGGATCCAACTTTATGTATGCTTCAAGTTTTGTTGAAGGTCTTGTTAAACTGGCAGCTTTATTATCCAGTTGACATAACTGTTTTAGCAGAATTTTCACTGTTCCGGAAGTTTTTGGATATAACAGCTTCATAACACAGAACTTTACAAGCGGATCCCCTTTTGAACGTGAAACTGTTTCATCAATAAGAGCCCACAACTTAGCTTCACTTAAAACCCGTTTTTCAAGATACGGTTTTGCTATTTCACTAGCTATCTCCATTGCCTCATGTTCTTTATTTTGCTCCAAACGTGCTCTCTCTTCAAGAGACTTATTTAACCCTGCCAAGCCGAATTCATCGGCAATCTGCACGAACGAAATAGTTTTAAACTGCATCGCAGCCTCGGCTATACGTACCTTAACTCTCCACTCGTCCGCTTTCGCCTTCATACCAGCTGCCTCAAAAGCAAAAAGTTCCTCAATAAGCAGATCATATGCAATAGCATTAACAGACTGTTGTGTCACAGTATCCATATTTACTCCTGGTTTAAGTTTTTTGCTCCACTAAATAGATACTGAAGCATTGATTTAAGGACGGAGAAACGGCGGCCATTCCCTACATCTATTGTTTGAGTCTTTTACTGGAAAAGTATCATGCATTTTTCAGTGCAACGATAGGCATGCGAATTTTTACCGTCTTTATCTTGCAGATAACCAGCATTCCGAAGTGCTCTTATGTCATAACGTACTTTTTGCTCTGTCACATTATCCTCGCAGGCATCGCGATATAAATAGTCATCTTTGGCAGCAGTTACCGTCACTCCGAAATGGCTATTGACAGCTAAACAAAGCAGACGAAAGAGTCTCTCAACTCGTAAGTAACGATTTTCAGTGCTGTCTTCATCCGCTCTTACAGCGATCTGAGCAACACACTTACCTAATCCCGATGATTTAAGGATCTTAATGGCTCTATATACTGTCCGTTCACTCATACTAACATCCGGTAGTTTAGATAACTCTCGAACAGTCGGCACTACGCCGCTGTTCGAGATCGAGTTAATAACGCCAAACAGAGTTACAATACGTTCGAATGCGTTTCGATTTTTCATTTAGTTTCTCCTATTGTTTATTTTAGATGTTGAAGTCTCTAATGATTCCCTTGATTTCCGTAACTTTTACACCATTTCTATTGGCAGTTTCTGGTATGCTATAACCCGCATTGATATCATCCAGGATGTTTTTTGTGATGTTTGAATCACGACCAAACTTGCGAGCAAGCATCTGAATGCTATATTGATACTCAACACTAACTTCGAGGCTATTATCTTCGACTCCTAGATATTTCTCCAGACCAGGCTCTTTATCACGACTATCTATACTGCAGAACTCTTTATTCGGGTCCTTCCAATGTGTGGTCATTTTTTTAAGGGTACCAAAGAATCGGCCATCGCTATACTCTTTGCCATCGGTTTTCATCTTGTGATAAACGAACACTGCATTTCCAGCGATATCCTCTGCAATTACCTCAGGGGTACCGAACTTGCGTGCCCACACGATGCAGACTAACTTCTGAACCTTCTCGTACTTAGAAGCGTATTCAGCAGTGATGGCTGAATCGAGAGATACAGCTTTCTTAGCCATTAGAACCTCCATTGGTTTAGTTTATAAACAGAGAGAGTTAATATGCTTGGGGGATTTTGAAATAGACTGGACGTTGATAAATATGGGGATGCAGAAAATGCCCGCTACCATTCCTGAGATAACGAGCTGAATTTGCAGAATCTTTTATTTGAGTTTAAAATGAGTTATGGTTATGTATCGTGTACGAATTTTGAATGTACGAGGTCATGATTGTGGTGGATAGTGATTCTGACAATCCGATTCACATTTTTGCCTGCATACATGAATGAACGAAATTAATTCATCAACATTAGGCTCTTTCTTCATCTGCTTTGTTAATTTATTATCAACTGCTTTCAAGTATCCGATCCGATAACCAATGGAATTTTCTGTTTTATGATCATTGATTACAATTTTTGATGGTTTCTTGCCTGCATTGACGTCCTTAATCAACTGACGATCTTCATTTGAATTCCATCCCATAAGATTACTCCTTGTTAAATTGAAGTTATAATACCTTCATACATTATGCATGGGGGATTTTTGATGCAAAACAAGCGTT
>JAEUSG010000316.1 GCA_016788315.1 Fibrobacterota bacterium
GTGTTTCATAATCTGACTTAACCAGAACAAGTTCATCTGGAAGCGGCGTTATCAATTTTGTCAACTCTTCAAATTTAAAATCAAAGTCAACCACTCCCGTTACTTTGCCCGCCTCATCACGAATCGGTTCTGCAATTGTGATTATCAGATTGTGTGCATATTTGGAAAAGAAGAGGTCAGAGACATATTCCTTCCCAGTGTTTATCACATGCAGAAGCCATTCCCTATCCTTAAAATCCTTGTTCAGCAGATTTCGGAATAGCGCCTTTTCTCCCCGCTGAGTGTGAACCTGTCCCACTCGCTCTCCCTTAGTATCAGCGATTGTAAGTAACTGAATAGAACCCTCTTCCCGGAGTACCTCCTCAAGAAAGGGCTCAATTCTCTCAGGATCCATAGACAGAATTGCATCCGATGCAGAAATATGTTCGGCCAGAAGCTTAGCCTTGCGGATGGCCTCTTTCTTGACTTTATCAAAATCAGATTTAAAGAGTGATGGCAGATGCCGTTTTGCCTGAGCAAGCATCTCTTCCGACGAAATGCTTGATGTACGACCCTGTTCATATTGATCCATCACCCATTCGTAAATGCGTTTCACTCCAGGGTGCCGTTTGCTGATTGGCTCCTCGCGTTCAATCATCTGCTCACGCGCATACTCATTAATCCACTCTGCAATACCAGCAACACCAGACTTATCGGTCACCATTACTTTGACAGGCCGCTTCAATAGTTTATCGGTATCGAAAATATTGTAAATCTCCTGATTTTTCAGAAGTCCATCTGCATGAATACCGGCACGTGTAGTATTAAATTCGGCACCAACGAACGGATAATTGGCAGGAATATCCGCCTTTACCTCGTTCCTGTAATATTCGGCAAGTTCGGTAATTACAGTTGTATCAATGCCACTGTCAGATCCTTTAAGTCCCAGATACTCAATTATCGCCCCTTCAAGCGGCGGGTTACCAGTACGTTCGCCGTAGCCCAGGAGTGATGCATTCAGTGCGGCAACACCATGCAGCCAGGCAGTTGCTGCATTGGTGTGTACTTTATGAAAGTCGTTGTGTCCATGCCATTCAAGCCATTCACCGGGATAACCCAGCTCTTTAGTAAACGCATGAACCATCCGTGGAATACTCCGAGGTAAAACAGTTCCAGGGTAGGTAAGCCCGTATCCCATTGTATCACAGAGCCTGATTTTAATTGTCATTTTGCTTTCCTGCGCCAGCTTTAAAAGCTCTTCGGCAAAAGGTAAGCAAAAGCCGTAAATATCCGCCCGCGTTATATCCTCAAAATGGCACCGGGGAACGATTCCTGAATTTAATGCAACCTTTACAATAGAGAGATACTGTTCAAGAATCTTTTCGCGATCTTTCCCCATTTTAAGGTAAATGTGGTAGTCAGAAACCGATGTCAGAATTCCAGTCTCTTTAAGTCCAAGCTCTTTTATGATTTTAAAATCATCTGCATTTGCCCTAATCCAACCCGTGACTTCCGGAAATTTATACCCCTTTTCCAGACATCCTTCAACTGCGGCTCTATCCTTTTTGCTGTATACAAAAAACTCACACTGCCGTATGACACCCTTTTTGCCTCCCAATTTATGGAGAAGCGAATAAATTTTCACAATTTGTTCCGGAGTATATGGAGTACGTGCTTGCTGACCATCACGGAAAGTAGTGTCTGTAATCCAGATTTCCTTGGGTAGGTCCGTAGCAACAGAAATACCATCAAATAGTATTTTTGGAACCTCCGAAAAGGGAAACTGATCCCTGTAAAGTTCAGGTTCCGGCAAGTTTGTGACAGGAAACAATTTTTTCATTTAGACCCCCATTTTTAACAATATTTGCATATCGACGAACATAAATCTAACAATATTAGGCCATTTATGTCAAATTAATGTTTAGAGATATCTTTTTAAGGGGCAATATAACAGGTAAAATCTATTGGCGAAACACAGCAATTTTATGCTTTCTGACATTATCATAAACAGTTTTTCTGGTGACACCAACGTTACGTGCTGCCTTACTCATATTTCCATTCGCATCAGTAATAATTTTTATCCAATCATCTTTGGTATACGAACGGATTTTTTCCCATCGACTGCTTTGCTTAATATTGTTTTCATTTATATCCTGAAACTCAATGTCTTCAGGTGATATTGAACCGGACATACAAAAGATTGCAGCCTTATGTATGACATTTCTAAGTTCTCTGATATTACCGGGCCATGAGTAATTGAACAGTTTTCTGTATGTTTCCGGGAGAATTGTAATTCGCTTTTCATTATTGACCACATTCTCAGAAAGTATATGTTCACAAAGCAGCGGGATATCATCTTTGCGATTGCGTAATGGTGGCAATTCAAAAACCAGCGCATTTAGTCTGTAATATAAGTCCTCTCTAAAAATCTCTTTTCGTACAAGATCTTTTAAGGACTCTTTTGTCGCCGATATTATCTGTATGTCTAGTTTTACAGGAGTAGTACCACCTACTTTTGTTACCAAACGATCCTGCAACACGCCAAGTAGTTTAACCTGAACAGAAAGAGGAATATTACCTACTTCATCGAGAAAAAGCGTGCCATGATTTGCGGATTCAAAAAGACCCATTTTCTTATCCGTGGCACCTGTAAATGCTCCCTTCTCATGACCAAACAGTGCGCTCTCGATTAATGTCGCCGGGATGGCGGAACAGTCAACTTTAATAAACGGCTTTGTCTTTCTTTTGCCTGTATTGTGAATGAATTTTGCTAAAACCTCTTTGCCTGTGCCAGTTTCTCCTGTCAACAAAATTGGAATAGAGGAATCAGCAACACTCAGGCATTTTTCTTTGATTTGTGTAACTAATGGGTTTTGCCCGATCATTGGAGATTCGTTCGAACCCTGAAGACGATCAACCTTGGCAGCAAGCTCTTTTCTGCTTTTTGCTTCTCTGGAGTATTTTGTTTTATAGTCCTCTGTTTCCCGAACAAAGTGAGATGCATCGTTTAGAACCCATCCTTCATATTCAAGCCATTTACCGGAAAGAGCAGGGTTTACAAAGCGGGCTA
>JAEUSG010000319.1 GCA_016788315.1 Fibrobacterota bacterium
GGTTTGGATGAATTGATAGTGATGAAACAGGTGCAATTGGTCTAATAGACTCTGTTGACACAGATAGACCGCTCACCAGCCTAATTCCGCTGTCTGGTACTACCGTAAACTCGACTGTGGTTCTAGCTTTATAGTTATCCATTACTTCAAGATGCACTGTTGTAACACTGTCAAACACCTTTTCAAACTGACTAAGAGCCGCACCAACTGAATCAGGCTCATTTCTACCAAGATTGTATTTACGGTTTATCCAATATTCATAAAGTGTAAGTGAGCCGTCTGCATCAGTTGCTGTTACGTTTATGCGCATACGTTTTGCACCTAGAGAGGTTGCTGCAATAGCCGTTACGGAAGGAATTTCATTTGAAGGAAACATCATTGGTTTAAGTGACCCGTCTCCATAGAACAGTCCGCCGGTAATCGGCATTCCGCTGCTGACCCATGCGCGACCCCATCGTTCACCTTCTGATAGCATTGTACGCATTTTTGCTTTGAATGGAGGGTAATCGTGAGCCAGTCCAAGATATCCATCGGTTGCTACATATTCACCCGCGCCGGTACTGAAAATGCATCCGCCCCCACGAGAGTAAAGATGTGCGTTTGTTATTGCTCCGGGATCTGAAGTATGGCATGCGCTTGGTGTTAAATAGCGAATCTGAAATGGACGGCTCATAGCACTGTCAGCATACATTCTTGAACGAAGTAAAGTTCCAGACATCAATGAAGGTGTATAATATGCTGCAGATCCATGTGTATTCAAATCCAAATAGTCGCCCGCACTGTAGTATGCTTCAGGAAGTAACTTTGCCTGGTTTGGAAGCAAATTCATATTAACCACATTTGGCCATACGCTCGATAATTTTGCCGGATCCCAGAAGTATGCTTTGTTTGGTGATTTACTTAGAGCCCATGCTGTATGAGGATATCGTGAAGCACCCGTTCTATAATCATGATTTGCATCCAGCATTCGCTTCATAAGTGTTAGTTCGCTGCCATAAGTAAGTGGTCCTGAGCCATAAGAGTTCAATGCCCAGAAACGTGTTACCCAGATGTGGCGCTGGTTTGCACCAATCATGCCTCGTGCAAGTCCGTAGCCTGAATAAGTTGTATCGTTTGCGGTAGAATCGTGCCCAATGAGATATAACCCATTCTGAATAACACTACCGATCCAATCAGACATATTCCAAAACGGGTCGTCCCAGGAAGCAACAGGACCGCGAACATACGTTGAACCCTTAAACAATGGCAATCTACCAAGAAGAATAGCGCCTGCCATCATTTGATTAGGTTTATTGTATTCATTACGTAAAGAATCCCAAAGTGCTTTGCAAAGATTTGTGTCGTTAATTGAATTCGTATTTGGAATAAGAGTGTTTGCATAAGTCATTATTCTCGAAGTGTAGCCTTCATTTTCCAAGTCAGTTTTCAGTCTGTTTATCTCTGTAGGAAGTGATGTCATAAGCTGATCGTTTACAACAAGAAGAACCATCATACCGCCAGGCTCTTTAGGGTGTACACGGACGATACATTTCTCAGTGTTTGTAACGCCGTTTCCGTAATTGACATTGTATGTAAAAGAGTCAAGTCCAGTAAAATTACCAGTTGAAGTGTATTGGAACCATGTTACAGGAAGTTTAGTCCATGGTCTTGGTGTACCAGCAGCTCCTGTTGGGAACCAGCACCATGATTTTGAAGCTACTAATGAAATTGTGCCATGGAGTGGCGCAGATACTAATGTTGGAACTATAGCAGTATTGCATGAAGTATCAATACCTTTACACATCGGCGCAAATTCTGTGGCTTTACCAATCTGTGCCATTACTTTCATTGGCAAGGCTGTAGGGGCAGCAATAAGTTTGATAGGCAGAATAATTACCAATGCTAGGATGATAATTTGAAGCTTGATGTTCATTGCAACCTCCCCTGATTTCTGTGTTTTTGCGAATAAATTAACAATAAATCAATATAAGTATAAACTCTATGTACAAAAGTACTATTTTTATGTAAATTCAGGTCAAAATTAAAACGAAGCAATTAATGCAGAAAACGATTAAATAGTGCGATCAGGTCATCAAGTTTAAAGGGTTTAGGAAGACTAGCGGTAAATTGATAATCCGCAGCATTGGCAATTACGGGATCTTTAGAATATCCGCTGACAACAAAAACCGGTACATCTTTGTCAAGTTTTCGTATCTCGGTAATGGCTTCCTTACCGCCCATTCCGCCGTTTATCGTTAAGTCGAAAAGCATAGCTTTAATTTTCCGCCCAGCATTTAATTCCTCACGATGTTTATCAATGGCTTCCTGCCCATTCTGCGTGAGGATAGCATTGTAACCTAATGCCATCACCATTTCGCCAACTACTTCTAAAACATCGGGTTCGTCATCCATGATAAGGATATTGCCCTCACCCCTATGAATCATCGTCCCGTTTTTTGATTCCGGCAGAACATTCTCTTTAGATGAAGGTAGAAAAATATGAAATGTCGTTCCCATGCCCACTTCAGACTCTACATCAATAGCACCGTTGTGTCTTTTTATTATAGAGTAACTAGTTGCAAGTCCCAGTCCGTGGCCTTTGACCTTTGTAGTATAGAATGGATCAAATATGCGAGATAGTTGTTCTTGCGGTATTCCAGGGCCGTGATCTTTAATAGAAATCTTGACATAAT
>JAEUSG010000363.1 GCA_016788315.1 Fibrobacterota bacterium
ATCTGTTAAATCTTATGGGACCTAACTACGAACCGATGGGAAATTCCGGAGCGACAACCCCTCTTATGTTCAGAGATCCCAATCTCTGGTCAAAGAGGTATTTCCTACAAAGAATTGGTATTGGTGACATAATTATTTCTCACTCCTAATATCACCTCAATAGAGTCATAGACCTTTGCAAATGCTTATTACCGGCTACGAGCCGTACATAGTAAATTCCACTTGCGACGGCACAAGCATTTCTGTCTCTTCCATCCCATACAACATTATGTTCGCCTGATGGCATCACAGCATTCACGAGAGTATTTACAAGTGTACCGTTTAATGCATAAATTGAGATTTCAATCTTCTCTCTTGATGGCAAAACATAAGTCAGCCTGGTGGCTGGATTAAATGGATTTGGAGTGACACCACAAAGCTTTAGCTCTTTTGTTGCTGATAATTGAAATTCAGCTGCCAATGTTTTACTTTTTGCAGAATTTGAAACTGCTGAAACATTTCCCATCGAGTCATAGGAAACAATGGCAAAATAATATGTTTTCGCCGTGTCAATATTCGCTACAACAAGCTCTTCTGATGTCCCAGCAGCAGATGGAATTGGTACCACCGCCGCAATAGTCTCTGCTGCCCAGAATGAGATTTCTTTAGTCTCGATATACATTTTTGCCTTCGCAACCAACTCATTCGCCGTATATGGTAAAGGCGCGTTCATATCCGGCCAACCCGTCTTAGTTGCACTATTCCAGCGTGAAGGTATATCTACAATCGGAGAGGTAGCCACTTTAATGCGATAACGGGCAGCACGACCACTCGATCCATTCCCTCCTGGAGCAGTCCATCGCAATGTTATTCTGTTTCCAGAAATATTACTCACTTGTAAATCACTAATTGGCGATGGAGGAACCCCATCAAGCGAATCTCGACGATAAAAAGCCTCAAACATAGGAATCACTTTTCCCTCAAAGGAGGAAGGAGTATATGCAGAGAAATCTCGCTTCAGAGCACTCTCAATTACTTTCAGAAGATCTTTTCTGCCACTGACAAGGTAGCCAAAAATAAGGCCACTCAGTCCCTCAGCTGCTGTTGTTTTAAAGTTTGGCCACCATGCATACGCCATTGCACCGGGATTGGTTTTATGAAAAACAAGTGAATCATAGCGTCGTCCTTCCCAAATGTAGTCACCCCAGCCATAATGGCAAAACCCGAGATATGTTGAATCTGCAAGAGACAAGCCACCTCGCCACTCCAGACTCTTCGATGCAAAAATCAACGCTTCTCGCATAGCCTCATCACCAGTATGTTGCCACAGAAGATAGAATCCCTCATTAGCAATACCGGCAAACATATCTGTTTGGTTATAGTAGGCGGGAGCAACTGTATCTTCCGGGTGTGTCTCTTTCCAGTATTTCACCATATCACTTCCAGAAGCAAATACAGAAAAAGTGCTGGTTGATGGCTGCGATAAATAGCCGATAGGATGTTTCCTCACTCCGTTACGCATTGAATAGGCAGCCAGTTTTTCTCCACGCAAAAATCTTTCATCGCCAGTCACTTCGTACGCATGACCACAAACGATGCCAGGTCTTGACATATAACGGGCTTTATAGGGATGATACCATACGCTGTCAAGAGTAGCTGGAGCACCACCATGATCACGATAGGGCCAGGTTGCATCAGCTGAAGCGTA
>JAEUSG010000364.1 GCA_016788315.1 Fibrobacterota bacterium
GCTGATAATACTGTAAAAATATTTTACTACCCCAACCTTGGAACAGCCACACTTCCCAGGATTTGTGACAGTGCTAAAAAACTTGTTATATCGATACCTGGCACTATTGCTTCCGGTTGCTGTTATCCGGCTGTTGCCGATTTGGACAAAGATGGAAAACAGGATTTATTAGTTGGGTTTCGTAACAATGTCCTGTTCTATTCTAATCAGGGTACGGACGATGCACCAGTATTTGTAAATGGAACAACTCTTATGTTAAAGAGCCTAATTGATTCGGTGTGCTTACCGTCAACATTTCCAGGATTTATACTGTCTCATAATATGATTCGCAAAGGTGCTAAAATGACCTATCCAGGTGTTACCGATTGGGATGGAGATGGTACGTTAGACCTGATAGTTGCTTTCTACTACTTTACCGGAGCATGGGCCTTGTCAACGTCTGAATTGTGGCTTTTCCGCGGGGTAAACAACTCCACTGATTGCGAATTTTCCAGTAAGAAGAGTTCAAATAAGTTATCTGTTTATCCAAATCCATTCAATCCTACCACGCTTATTTCCTTGCAGTCGGGTTTTAAAGGTAACGGAGTTCTCAAGATATTTAACATGCAAGGACAACAAGTGTACACATGTAGTAAACCAGGATTAAAACATGTGTGGAATGCAAAAGGTAGTGCAGCAGGTGTTTATAATGTTCGTTATACGGAACAGGGCAAGAGTAGAAATTTGAGAATACTGTTAACTAGATAATAGCTATGATCCATATTAAGTGTCACACACAATCTTCTGGAGGTTATCATGATATTGCTCTTTCTTTTAAGCCTGTTTTTCTACTCAACTTTGTCTGCCGCAACCCCTTCTTTCCTACCTGGTGAAAGAGTAGCCGGTAACGAGCTGAAATGTACTTTTCGTTTCACCCTCGGTGATCTTAACGGCGATGGACGACAGGATATCACGGTAATGTCCCACGGTCGTGACCGCTGCTGGGTTCACTACAATCAGGGAACGGCAGAAGAACCAAAATTTACATTCGCTCAGCGACTTTTAAACAATTTTTCTGAAAACGTTCCCTCATGGTTTTACGCCGCAGGTTCAATGCAGTTGACCGACTGGGATAATGACGGTGACAATGATTTTCTGATGAGCGATGCCAATGGCTGGAGCCCAGGTACCGAAGGGGTCTATTTGGTCACCAATATCGGTAGCGCTGCGAGTTATCGTTTGTATCCGGGTCACAAACTCCTCCCAATACCAGGCACACGCTGGGCTCATGCAGTGGATTGGGATAAGGACGGAAAAAAAGATCTGCTCGTAGCCACGACTCGCAAACTGTCGCTCCACCTTAACAACAGAGGAAATGACACTTTGGCGACCTTTGACTTAGCGAAAACATTCAAGACCGCGCTCCTGGATTCCCTGCCGTGCTCTGGTCTTGCTTCGGCTGACTTCAATAATGATGGCAGGCTCGATTTACTCACCTTTGCAGCCGGCACCCGCGCGTCGCTCTATTATGCCACGGCAAAGCCTGAAAGCCTCGAAGCCGGTGTTCGATTAGATAGCATTGTCAATAGCCATGACCTTTCAGCTTTTGACTGGAACCGTGACGGATTGACCGATATTCTGGTCATGGACACCATTGAATCGGCTCTTCTGCTCCATATCAATGCCGGTTCAGCAACTACCCCATTGTTTCACTACAGACCCGATACCATCCGGGCTACTGACTTTGCCAGAATTGAACAGAGCATGTACATCCAGGTGGCTGATTGGGACAGGGACGGGCACAACGACCTCATGTTTAGCGGCGGCTACGATGTTCATTGCAGTGGCATGACTCCTTACATCCGCTTCTACAGGAACTTGAGCCCGAGTGGAATGCCGCTATATGGCACTGGGCAGTTCCTTAAAAGTGGGGGCAAGGTCATTGGTGGTTCGTGGGGAGCCAACGGCATGCAATCCGCAGTTGTGGCCGACTTCACTGGCGACGCTGTTTTGGACGCATATTCGGGCTGGACCTATGCCACGAGCAACCAGCAGAACGTCAAGTTTTTCAAAGGCAGCGCCGACTCTTTGGCAACCGCTAGTTTTGCCAAGGATTCACTCTGTAACTTCGGCCTTTTGAAAGACGCTCAATACTGGTGTTCAGCTGTGACGGATTGGGACAATGATGGCGATAAGGATCTAGTCATTGCTAATGCCAGACCCTATCCCCATCCTGCCGATCTTTATTTATACCACAATATGGGCAATAGTACAACTCCGGTATTTTCGGATAGCAACCGGACGCTGCTGTTTGCTTTTGAGTATTCTAAAGAGGGAACATCAGTGATGCCCTTTGTAACGGACATGAATAACGACAACAAAAAAGACCTGCTGTTGTCCACAGATAAAGGGCTCCGTTTTTATGCCAATATTGGAGAGGATAGTGCGCCTCAATTTAACGGGTATGAAATAGTCAAGCTTATGGGAACGAACGATTCTCTGGCTATGCCAGGAACTTACCCCGGTTATGTTCCTGTCACTGACTTGAGGCACGGCCCTGTCTTCAAGGGCGCTCCGGTAGTCACCGACGTCAACCGCGACGGCACACCCGACCTTCTAATGGCATATACCTATTTCACCGGTTCTTACAGTCTGACCGCATCAGAGCTATGGCTTTTTCTCGGCGTTTCGAATGGAACAAACCATGAAAAATCGGTAGATATTGACAAACACTTATCCGCTCTTTCCATAGCGCCCAATCCATTCAATCCCTACACCACCATTTCATTGCAGTCGGGTTTTAAAGGTAACGGTGTTCTCAAGATATTTAACATGCAAGGACAACAAGTGTACACATGTAGTAAACCAGGATTAAAACATTTGTGGAATGCAAAAGGTAGTGCAGCGGGTTTTTATAATGTTCGCTATACGGAACAGGGCAAGAGTAGAAGCCTGCGAATACTGTTAACTAGATAATAGCTATCTAAAATTTAAAAAATCATCCCCCCTTTTTTGCTTAGAAAAAAGGGGGGCTTCTAGATTATTAACGAACTAATACAAAACGGCAAATCTGTTTCTTGTTTCCTTGAATCAGACGAATTGTATAAATGCCGGTTGCAACATTCTGCAATTTACTGTCTTTACCGTTCCAGATGATTTTCTCCAGGCCAGACTTGGATTGACCAGTAAAGTTTTGAATCAACTGACCATTACTATTGATAACAGATAATTGATATGGCTCATTTACTTCGAGATTCATACTTATCGTTGTAGATGGATTTGCGGGGCTTGGAAAAACTGAAACCATTCGTTTTTCGCTTGTTTCCTATGAGTAATATGAATTTGATGCTGTATTTTTAACCCTCTTCAATAATTCAAGCCGGCTATTTCCGTTCATTTTGCGCCACTCTCTTGGTGTGCGACCTGTCAACTGCCAAAACTGCCTGTTGAAGCTGGAGAGCGTCGGAAATCCGCAATCCGTAGCAATAGTAAGAATCTTTTCATCCGTATTTGTAAGCAGTTTGCAAGCGATTGTGATTCGATATTCATTTAAATATTTAAGCGGGCTTTTATTAAAGGTTTCACCAAAAAGGGTACGGAAATATACTGAACTCATATTGCATTCCCGGGACAGAGCGTCGATTTTAAGCGATTCATGGAACCGTAACCGCATGGCATCCAATGCGGGCTTAAGACGATAGATAATCGAGGGGGCCTTTCGGGGCGCAGGACTGAATTTTATGGGCTTGTTGACAAATAGGCGTCTGAGTTCTATGAGAAAGTGAAGCAGCAGACTTTTGATTCTATCTCTATGGAATTCTTGTTTGTTATCCCACTCGTCGATAATCTCCAGAATGAGTTGCCCCAGGACAGGTACGGTTCCTTTGGGTATCCGATTACCGAATTTTGCCCCTGCGTAAGCATCCGTTTTAAGAAGCTCAGGTTCCTCTGCGATAGCGCCAAAAAGATCAATAGGCTCAAAATAAACCCAAATCCATTTGGAATCTTCTCTTGCGAGTGCATAGTGTGCTTCCAAATTACTGATGATGAAAACGTCGCCTGCACTGAAATTAAAAGCTTTTTCTTCGATTACAAATGTACCTTTGCCAAATTGACAAAGCCCGAGTTCCAGGCCGTTATGAATATGAAAGGTACGGCTCTTTCGGGGCGACATTCTGTCGTGTTCACACATCACTGGAAAGTCGACAGGATAATCAACATGGAACCAGTATGGCGGTAAATTGGTGGATAATCGTTTATGCATAGTTCTTGTTTTGAATTGAGGTAGAGTCTCTGTTTTTTATAATATAAATTTATCTTACAAAGAACATTCGACATGTATTGTTGCAAAAGGAGACGAGATGAAGGATATCTTTAAGACACAGAAACAAACCGTTTTGGATATCTTTTTTTTCTCCGGTTTGTTATTACTATGCTTGACGCCAACTTTTTCCGCCACGTTACAATTAACGGACGCGCAACTCATGGATCGCATAAAAGGAGGATGGATTGGTCAGTCCGCAGCGAATTCTCTGGGGCAGCCTTTTGAAAATATGGGTCCTAGTCAGACCCGAACGATTGCTCCGGCTTTTGGTGGTTCCTACTACAATGTAATTCGTTGCGATGATGACGACACGTATATGAAGCTACCGTTTCAAATTACCTTGGACAATCTCAAAACAGGGCCAAATGGAATTTTTTCGGCCACAATGGAGGATTATGCGAATGCCTTTAAGAATACGACCTACACTGTATGGTGTGGCAACTTAGCGGCTCGTAATGCTTTGCGGAGTGGCATCAATGCTCCCTATTCCGGTGGATGGCCATACAATGGCACTCCTTTAACCCAAAATGGATGCGACGGTATACCAGCTGCCGAAAATATCGATTGGTCCATCGAATGCCAATGGATTGGGTTCATGACACTGGGTCTTCCCGCCTATGCAGTGAAGCTTGATAGCATCTGCGGTCATGTTATCGCTTATGGCAATGGTTTATATGCCGGCACATTTTTTAATGTTGCCATCTCCATTGCACCGCTCAATTCAGATATACATGAAGTGGTACGAAAAGCTCGGTTGGCAATTCCGGCCCAATGCGACATTGGTAAGAACATTGATACCTTGCTATCGTATCATGACAATAATCCTTCATCAACCTATTGGGATGCAATGAACTGGGCTTTTAGCTCCGGCCATACAAAAACCGATGGTTCAGTAGGAAGCCGTAGCAACACAACCATCGTGGTCATCGCGCTGCTATGGGGAGACGGCGACATGATAAATACCACGCTTTATGCATGTCGAATGGGTAAGGATACAGACTGCAATGCTGGAGACGCGGGTGCGATCCTGGGAACATTGCTCGGCTATAACAATCTTCCCGGTTGGTGGAAAGAAGCCTATGTGGCGAAAACCGTGGACGGTTCTGGCTGTTCTTTTTCAAATATCGGACTTTCGGGATGGAATTATCTCCGGCTCTTAGATTCTTCTTTCGCTTGCGCTAAAACAAGCATTCTCCAGGCAGGTGGTTCACATTCCGGCGGTGTTTTCACCATTCCGGTTCAGGATATTCCCGCACCTCTTTGGTTTGAAGTCTATGGACAAGCCCCTATCTCTCTTGACCCGAATGCCGTAAAAGCGGCAATCTCGGTGACTCCCATCCAAGGTGGCGCGCCTCTTACGTGTTCATTCAAGGGCTCCTCTTCAGGCAGTTTAAACCTGAAATTCTTCTGGAACTTCGATGATGGCAGTGCAGTGGACACACACACAATTGTGCAACATACCTTTCAGAAGCCTGGTAATTATACTGTAAAATTAGCTGTCAACAACGGCATAAATTACGACACGGCTCAAACGGTTATTATGGTCACCGGTCCGGCACAAACTTCGCTTAAATATATTGGGACACCGATTGTGAGTATTACTGCTCCATCAGGGCAGGGCAGTCGCGATATCAACGTTATTAAGGATGATTTTTATCCAACAACAGGCAATTTCAACCTGGGGTACGATACTTATAATGGTACGAATCATACATCAGACTATTTCGGCTATACCTTTTCTGCAACGCATTCTTTTTCCAGGATAGTCTTTCATTACAGTAAAAGAGACCCGGACCCAGCTGGCGGTGTATTTGAGAACGGTTTTGGAATTGAAGTCCGGAACAACGGGGTTTGGACTGCGCTCAACAGTAATCAGATTACAGTTGCCCCCTCCTATAATTCATCCGCTGTGGCCTCTTTCGATTCTTTCGCGGTGTCAGTAAGCAATACTGTCGGCGATGGTATCCGTGTCATTGGAGCGCCACGTGGAGGAAAATGGGTAGGATGTTCCGAATTAGACGTATTTGAAAACCCAGGAACAGCGGGTGAGCAATTAGCGGCATCGGTAACCGAGTCAAAACAGCAAAAGATTTGGAGTTCACCCAACCCTTTTTATAGCACACTAAACATCAAAGTGTCGAACTGGGAACGGGGTGCAACGCTACAAATTCTGGATATCAGCGGAAAAATTATTTCAGATTTAACATCTTTTGCTACTCACAACTCTTTTGACAAGGGAACAGTTGTACAATGGCATAATAACCTCCTGCCATCCGGGATTTACATACTTGCCTTTCGGAATAAAGGAGCAGAGAACTATCAGAGAATTGTGCTTATGCGCTGATGACAATTAGAGGTTCGCTTTATAGCGTGGAATGCTTCTTATTCAATTTGAAACCTGTAAACTTTTGCATTAGTCAAATGAGTTTCAAGCACCTTGAAGAATGGTTAATCTTCGGGGTGCCTTGACTGATATTGTTTTACCCAGAATGTTCACAGCAATACAGACTTTTGGCGATTTGTTAAATTGGCATTGCCATATTCACTCAATCGTGACAGAAGGAGCATACACCGAAGAGGACACATTCCATGAGACTCATGATGATATTTTGCCGACCAAGGGGATGATATTGGACCAAGGCAGCACGCCAGTCGATATCTGAAAAATTACAAGAGAGTGAAGACTCTATGCGAGAAAGAGTTCAAACCTCAATGGATTTCCATGCTCGGAAAAGATGCCGTAAAGTCGGTTGGCGAAACTGCAAAGGAGATAGAGTTCTTTCTGCGTCGTGTAATCTGGATGGCTGAAAATGTCCCTGACGATCACATTGTTTGGCCTATTGTAAAGATTGTTGCTCCTTCAATTGTTGATCAGGACTGGGGCGTTTCAATGGAGGACCATCATTCGGAAGAAGAGCTTGGTGCCTATGCATTTGCCGCTCCATTCAAAGATGGGATCGATCTTTCAAAACTGAAACCATTTACATCCCGTGTCGATGAAGCTGCCTTGAAAATTAAGAAAGAGAAGGCTTCCGAACTTACCGGCGGCTTACTTGATGTCTATACATTTATATGGAATCTTGAATATTCACCGTTTGACGTAGCAGCAAAGATGCGCGGGCTT
>JAEUSG010000466.1 GCA_016788315.1 Fibrobacterota bacterium
GCGGGACCGGAGAGCGGATGGTCGAAATAGCGTTCACCGATGATAAGTATTATGTCATAATTGGCCATTATGATAAAATAGTAGGTGGAAGAAGGATAGAACGAAATCTTTTTTGTAATGTGACTGTTTTTTGATATGTTATGATAAGTATGAAAACAAAGCCAAAAATATTCGTTCTGGACACAAATGTAATTCTGCACGACAGTGCTTGCATAAGAAACTTCGATGATAATGACATCGTCATACCGATAACAGTCATTGAAGAGCTGGATAATTTTAAAAAGGGTAATGATGCACTGAATTTCCACGCACGGGAATTTGTACGTACTCTTGACACCCTGTCCGGTGATCGCCTGTTCGAAAAAGGTGTTTCAATAGGAGAGGGAAAGGGAACATTAAGATTAATCCTTGAACAGCCTATACATGCAGCTCTGAAGGCAAGTTTTATCACTAATAAACCTGACCATCTGATACTGAACACAGCATACCGCCTTCAGATGGATAACTCCAAAAGGGAAGTGATTCTTGTTTCCAAGGATGTCAATCTTAGAATGAAGGCAAAGGCAGTCGGGCTGAAATCTCAGGATTACCGAACTGATATAGTTAAGGATATAAGCACCCTTTATAAGGGATGGCGCATAATAGAGAATCTGCCAAGGTCTGTAGTAAATATGCTTTACTCAGTCCCTTTTGAAATACCTGCATCATCACTTTCTCTCAATGAACCTCTTGAACCGAATGAATATCTTATTCTTAAAGCAAGAGGACGTTCAGCTCTCGCCAGGCATGATGCTTCGAAGGGAATAATCTCTCACGTTGACAGAATAAATGCATATGGAATTAAGCCAAGAAATGCTGAACAGGCTTTTGCACTTGATGCGTTAATGAATCCTGCTATAAAACTGGTCACAATGTCCGGTAAGGCTGGTACGGGTAAAACCCTGATTGCACTTGCGGCAGCACTTGAGAAAAATCGGCAGTATCGACAAACATACCTGGCTAGGCCGATAGTTCCCCTATCCAATAAGGATATTGGCTGGCTACCTGGCAGCGCTGATGCCAAAATCGGCCCATATATGCAGCCGATGTTTGATAATCTCGGTGTCATCCGCCATCAGTTTCAGGAGTCTGATCCAAAGCACAAAAAGATAAAAGAGTTCCTTGATGAAGAAAAACTGGTTATCACCCCTCTTGCTTTCATAAGAGGCAGAAGTCTTGTTAAAACCTTTTTTATAGTCGATGAAGCTCAAAACTTAACTCCTCACGAGGTTAAAACCATAATTACGCGTGCAGGAGAGGGAACAAAGGTCGTTATTACAGGCGATATCTTTCAAATTGACCACCCTTACCTGGATAGCCAAAGTAACGGTCTTTCAACCCTTATCGATAAAATGCGCGGCCGTTCTCTTTATGCCCATATCAATCTGGAAAAAGGTGAAAGATCGGAACTCGCAGAACTCGCAAGCGATCTGCTATAAAATGTATTTTTATCTACTCTAGCAAACTTTAATTTTTCAAGGGAAAATGGATAAAATGCGAAGAAATACGCTTCTAGCCCTGATGGGTGCCATCCTTATTGTATTTGTCGGCGGTTTTTCAGCAGAAAAGATTTTCGGCGGACAGGATACATATTACGAGGATATGTTCAGATTTAAAGAGATTATATCTAAAATCAAAACCAACTACGTTGAAGATGTGCCGGTTGAGAGTCTTATCGTTTACGGCGTAGATGGTATGCGTGACATACTCGATCCTAATACTGATTATCTCCAACCCAAAGAGAATGAAAAGATAATGGATCACATGAAGGGTGAGTTCGGAGGACTTGGTATTCACATTGGCATGCCGGAAAATCAGCTGACGGTTATTTCACCTATGCCTATTCCAAATTCTCCTGCTATGAAGGCAGGTCTGATGTCAGGCGACCGCATTATCAAAATTGAAGGTAAGACGACTAAAGGAATGGAGATGGATGATGCGGTTAGCAAACTGCGCGGACCTAAAGGTACCATCGTGAAAATTACAATCAGCCGAGATGAAGTAGCAGAGCCCTTTGATGTCGAACTGGAGCGGGACATAATAAAAGTAAAGAGTGTCAATTATTATGGTATTCTCGATCAGAAAAACAAAATTGGTTATTTGAATCTTGTAAGTTTTACAAAAGTAACTACAGAAGAAATCAGAGCAGCGCTTACAGACCTTATTGCTCAAGGTGCAAAATCATTTATTCTTGATCTGCGTGGAAATGGCGGTGGTCTTCTTTCTGAAGCTGTAAATGTAGCCGGCTGTTTTCTGCCGAAGGATAAACTTGTTGTTTACACACAGGGCAGAACAGTGGCATCCAGAATAAATTTTGCCTCGGACGGAAATGTTGCTGCTAATTTAAATCTTCCTATGGTAGTACTTGTTAACGGCGGCAGTGCATCTGCTAGCGAAATTGTCGCAGGAGCAATTCAGGATCATGACCGTGGTGTTATCATGGGAAATGAAACCTTTGGCAAAGGCTCTGTTCAGAGTATCATACCATTGGATAATGGAAGAGGGTTGAAGTTAACCACCGCATTCTACTATACACCATCAGGGCGCTGTATTAACAAACTCAGAAATGATGTAGTTTCAAAAAGGCACTCTGTTGATATAGAGGATGGTGTAGAAGGTGTAGTAGCTGCCGATTCTATTAAGGCAAAAGAAGCCAAGAAAACACCTTACAAAACTCTCGGTATAGGCAGAACAGTATATGGAAGCGGTGGAGTTAATCCCGATGTTGATGTTGTTCCTGAAAGACTGTCACCAGTTGAAATAGATCTTATGAGAAAGTCTTTACTGTTCAAATTTGCATCGTCTGAAGCGGCAAAACTGAAAGCTAAAGATCCATCCTTTAAGGCTATTAACTATCAGGTAACCGATGCTGTTTATGATGCATTTATGGAATATCTGAAGAAAAAAGATTCTGTGCTAGAGACTCCGGAGATGAGAGCGTTTAAAGAAGCAAAAAAGATCATTCTTAAGGGCAGGCAGGATTTAACTGATACATCAAAACTTGTTGCAAGTCCTAACGATAATTCTATTGATAAAACGCTTGCAGAACTGGAAGGCTTGATGGCAAAGGAACGGGAATTTGCGTTTGTACGTTACCGTGAATTAATAAAGAATCGGCTGCAGATCGCATTTCTCTCCCTTGAACCGGAGCAGGATCCATACTACAGATTCGTCCTCAAAGATGATAAATATGTAACAGATGCAATAAAACTCTTGTCAGACAAAAAGAGATATGATAAAATATTAAGTGCTGATTTCAAAAAAGAAGAGTCTGTGTCAAAATAGAAAGGAATCAAAACGGTGTTAAAACGATTATCAGCTATCCTGGCAATTCTATGCCTCTCCTCAATGGCCGCTTCAGAAATAAAGAATCCCTATTACAAGGAGCTCAGTTTAAAGACTTTTGAGAAAAACGGAATTGAGTATATTCCTCTTGTAGGTGCAGTTCGATTTCCAAACTCCGCATGGGGCAGCATCGGCTATGCCAAAGAGGGCTTTGTTTATGTTGTTGTCTGCGACCACATTGCAAATGCCGCAATATATGAATACAATACAAAAACAGGAAAACTGTTTTCTTTAGGCGATCTTAGTGAACTATTAGGATTAAAGTCTTATGCAGAACGGCAGCCCAAAGTTCACACCCCTCTTATTCAATATGAAAAGAATGGTTTGATATACTTCGGGACAGATGCTGGTGACCCCTCTGAAGGCGTGATGTTTGATCACCAGAGAGAGGGTTATTACGGCGGTTTCTTCGCCTCCCTTAATCCGGTAACCAAAGAGGTCAAGAATCTAGGGCGCCATAAACCTCACGCAGGATTCAAGAGTCTCCATATTGACCAGAAGAATGGTTATGTCTATACAACACAGCCAGGTGCCAATCTTGTCAGATATGTAATTGCAACCAACAGTTTTGAGACTTTAGGAAAAGTAAATGGATCGGATATTCCACGTACAATGTTTCAGGACAAATGGAGCAATATTTATTCTGCAACGGAGACTGCTGAAATATTCAGATTCAATCTGGCTAAAAATGAACTTGAGTTTCTTAATATCACTCTGCCTGGTCTCTCTGTAACCGGTCCTTCACAGGTTGCCCATTCCGCCAACGGTGATACGGTATATGGAGTAACTCATTACACTGGCCATGTATACCGCTATATGCCTGAGCAAAATGGACGCGGTAAAGTTGACAGTCTAACTAATGTATCATTTGACGCAGGTAAAGCGGGCATCAGAAACCTCAATTACTCTGCAGGTAAACTCTATATGATTGTAACAGGCAGAGAGGTTGAGGAGGGCGGCGACAGTGTGGCTCACTCGAAGCTTACAATTGTTGATTGCATATCAGGAAATATTGATAAAAGAGTGGAAGTTGATGATGCGATCTGTCTCTCGTATGGCCCTCCTGTGAGTGATGCTAAAGGTAACTGTTATACTACAGGTTTTATGGATAATCTTACCTCTACGAGGTATAAAGGCAACAAAGCCATCGTCCATCTTGTTAAATTCAATCCCAAAAAACTGTGAAACGGATGAGTAAACCTATGAAAAAGATAATATTAACCTCTGTAATTCTTATCGCTTCTACAATCGTGTCAGCGAAATCAAAACCTGTAGATGGTTTCAGCGCATTTCTGCTAGGTCAGCCTAAAGCTGATGCTGCTTTTCAGAGTCTGGTGCCGAATGGCGAGAGCGCAGTTTCTGCACTTGCCGTAAACGGCAGCGGTGTACTTGTTGGCGGAACAACAGTGCTCAGGGGCAAAGCGCCATGGATTTTTACTTTCCGCACGGCAGATAATGTTATAAAACCTGAACAGCTTGTATCGCTTGAAAAAGTACTGCCAGGTGAAACATCGGTGTCTTCTCTTGTAAAAGCTGCCGATGGTGCTGTGTACGGAACGACAAATAACTACTTTGATGCAGACTACATGTTTAAGGAAGATTGGGACAATTCAGCATATGAGGGTGGTGCAGTTTTTAAGGTTGATGTTGCAGGTGCGGTACCATCAGTAAAGACACTCGTTAGGCCTTTTAAGAATGAAGGTATTGCTGCTTTGGTCTCCTCCAAAGATGGCTGGACTCTTTATGGAATTACAACACCCACACAGATTCTGTTCGCTTATGATGTAAAGAACGGTAAAGCAACTGAAGTGGCAAGACTGAAGTCGTTGACGGTTACTTATCATCGTGTTACAGGTAAGTCAACAAAGGCTCTCGCACTTGATACTGCAGGCAATGTTTATGGAACAAATGGCGGTTATTTTTTCAGGTTTAACCCAAAAACAAAAGTTGTAGATACTCTTAAGAGCGACCTTCTTAATGAAACAAATGGTGATGCTTACGATTGCGCTGCCTCTTTTGCGGTTTCTCCTGATAATAAGATTTACTGCGGGACTTTCCTTGATGGAAAGCTGCTTGAACTCAATCCGGTTACAGGGGACGTTCGTGATTTAGGTATTACAAGCAGAACTGGGAATCTGTCCTCGCTTGCGATTAAAAATGGAATACTTTACGGACTAAGTGGATCTGAAGAATCTAGGGCATATCCATTTACCTATGAACCTGCAACGGGCACTTATAAGAAAATCCCAAAGCTTAAAGTTTACTTTGAGAATACAGATAAAAAGTATAAGTATAACACCGGAAATCTGTTCGGCCTCGTTCTCCTTCCCGATGGCAGTTTAGCGATGGGGGAGAAGGATTTCAACGGCCATCTTTATACCTGGAAGCCATAAATCCAAGTGGTATTTGGCAGGGCCCTGTTTTATGCCCTGCCATGCTTTGTTCTTAGGCTATGGACGGTTGAAGAGCTTCCGAGACTATTTATTACCTCTTGCAGCTTTTCTGATAAAATCATTTTCAAATAGGACTGATAGGGAACATCGTTCTTATTCGCTTGGTTCTTAATACCATCTAGAAGACTTGTAGGCAGTCGAATTGAAATTGTTTCTGTCGAAGGTTTCAGATTCGGGAAAACAACCCTTTTAGCTTTGGAATAGTCGAAGAATTCCGTAGCGTCATGCTTATCCCAGAAATTTGCTGCTTCTTGATCTGTCTTAAAATTAGGAATAGACTTAAGAGTTTTCTTCATAATATTTTCTTTCCTTTCTTGACATGTCTCTTGCAGAAATTGGCCGTATTTTGTCGCCCCTAACTGTAAAAACAATGAAAAGACGTCTTTCCGAATTTGTTATGCCTTGAATAATGTATCTCTTCTCATTATTCGGTGGTTTTGGCACAGCATCAATTAATAATAAAGGTTTGTTAAAAAATGTTTCTTCAATTTCTGATCTTCTCACATTATGTTTAGCCCAGTTTTTTTCCAGGTTCCCATAATCCCAATAAAAACTATGAAAGGATTGAAGTTCTTTTTCTTCCATGTATATTACTAATATATACTTTTGTTTAGAGAAAGGCAATTTTTCTGGCGTGGATGGGTGTGTTTAATCGCTTTTTTTATGTAATCGTTTTTCCTTCAATTAGCTGAGCCGCTATAGGCATTGTTTTGTCAAGTAAAGCCAAACATTCTCGATAACCGGGTAGACCAAGTTCGTAAGGGTCTGGAATGCCGCCTTCATCTTCGTTGGCGATTATTACCTTAGTTGGACTTGAGCCAAGGAAAGCAAGGATCTTGTCGGCTTCGTCTCGACCGACAGTAACAATCCATCTGTATTGAGTGAGATCCAGGTCGCCTATCCAACGGCTGACATGGTTACTCAAATCGATGCCGCGCTCCTTCATGCACAAAACAGATCGATGATTGGCGGGACGTCCTGCCAGATCCTTAGAAAGACCAGCACTTTCAACTAGGTAGGTAGAGCCAAGATGCTGCTGGAGCACTGCTTGCATCATCGGGCTACGGCTGATGTTGCCAACACAGACACAGAGAACTTTATTTAATGTCCATTTTGAAGGTGCTTTAGTCATTGTTTAAGGACATCATAAATTAATTATGGCACAAAAGGGAGTTCTGGGGGAAAACTTGGTCGGTAGTTCCAATAATAAGTATTTGACCTTGTTTTAGTATCCATTGACCACATGGTACTTTCCATTGATGTGTCTTTTAAAACTTCTATCAAGGTGTCTCTGCTAATCTTCAAGGTGCGAATATAAGATAAAAAATCAAACGGACCGAGGTTTTGATTTGTAGATGTTGCAGAATAAAAAACCAGAGTTGAATCAGGGAGTATTCTGTCTGTAGTATCTGCTATGCCACCATATTCAGTCTTGGTTTTATATATTAATCTTACAGAGTGTTGTGAGTCGTTTTTCATTGAAAATATGTATTTGAGTTCCGTTTTATCGGTGTTCAGTGATAGGTCATTACAACTCAATAAAAGCAATGACATCAATGCATAACACATTATTTTCATGTTATTCCTTCATATGATTTAGAACTTAGTTGATTTCATAGATTGGGATAAAATACAAACATATTCATGACAATAATACAAATTCATATGATTCGAGTTGAACTCATGAAAGTCAGTTATTAAAATGAAAAAAGGCGCTTCCGTTACCGGAAGCGCCCCATTCAGATTCTGAAAAATGACTTTACTTACTGAATATTAAGAAGCTCAACTTCAAAAACAAGTGTAGCGAATGGAGGAATCTGTCCGCCAGCGCCTCTTTCACCATAACCGAGTGATGAAGGAATAAAGAACTTGTACTTTGAACCAACAGTCATAAGCTGAAGACCTTCAACCCATCCAGGGATAACACCACCGACAGGGAAAGTTGCTGGTTCGCCTCTTTTTACAGAACTGTCAAATTCAGTTCCGTCAAGAAGTGTGCCTGTATAGTGAACAGTAACTGTCTGTTCTTTAGTTGGCTTTGGTCCATTACCTTCTTTAATAACCTGATACTGAAGACCGCTTGGGGTTGTGACAACGCCTGGTTTTTTGCCATTCTCATCAAAGAAAGCCTTATCCTTTGAAGCTGACTCTTTCGCCATGTTATCTCTGATAGTTGTTGAAACGGCCTGCATAACCTGCATAGCCTCTTCCTGTGTCAGAATGGATTTCTGTTCTGCAAAAGCGTCTTCAACGCCTTTCAAAAATACCTTCTTGTCGAACATTGCTTTAGCCGGCTTCATGTTTTTGCCAAAATCATAGCCTACAGCATATGAAAATTTGGATTCCTGGCTGTTGAAGTCTACAGTCACATCTTTCTCCTTTTTGCAACCAACCGTTAATAGTGCTATGGCGGATAACGCCAATACTGCCTTGCGCATCAGAATATCCCTTCGGTTTAAGATTTGCGGATCTCGTTTTTTGCCACTTTCCGGAAAAGACCGCATTTCCGGCGGGTTGAGTAATATAATTCCTTAACCATTGGGTAAATCTAGCTATATTTTTACAATGGCTGAAAAGTTTGTAAAAGAGGATTCCTGGTCAAATTCGAGGTATGACACCTTTAATAGGTGTCGTACAGAGTACTTTTTCGATAAAGTGGTCTCAAAAAACGGCTGGGATTCCCGAAATTGCACGAAAACTGAGCGGGAAGCGTTTATTCTTAAGAATACCCGGAATAGGTATGCCTGGAGTGGAGATCTGGTTCATACTGCGATTGAGGATTGGGTCGATTCCTTCCGAAAAGGGTCTGTAATAGATAGAGACACGATTTTAAGTAAAACGGATACTGTTATGCGGCAGCAGTACCGTGATTCGCGGGACCAAAAATACCGTGATAAGCCCAAAAAGCATAATGGCTTAGTTGAGCATGAGAATTCTTTGGAAATACCAGATAGCGAGTGGAAGTCGATTCATGATAATGTTAAAACATGTCTGATAAATTTCTTTTATACAGACTTGCATAAGTCAATAACATCAGTTGGTGTGGAAGGTGTTATAAGGCCTGAGAGGCTTGACAGCTTTATGCTCGGAGACCTTAAGGTTTATGCCAGACCTGATATTGCTATAAAGTCCAAACATTCAATCAGGCTTATTGATTGGAAAACGGGTAAGGCTAATGATGATAACGATTTACAGATGGTCTACTATGCCTTGTATGCTGTGAAAAAGCTTAAATATCCAATAGAGGCAATAGAAACAGACCTCATCTATTTGCGGGAAAACATCAATAAAAGTGTGGTGGTAAACAGAGAAATTCTGCAGAATGCAGAGGATTTTATTCTATCCACCCATTCAGAAATGGCTGAATTTGAGAAAAGTGTGTCAAAAGAAACGTCTGTTACAGATTTATCGCCTGCGACATCGTCAAATACATGCAGGCTTTGCCGGTTTCAAAAGATTTGCCCGAATGCAGTAAAAAGAGAGTGATAGCTGTCCTCTTTTTCTGATTTGTACGTACTTTCCTTGTATAAATAGAAATAGATTCCATATTTTATACCCGTCATCTTAAATTCATTGGAGGTCATTGTGAAAGCAGGAGTTGCAAAGTTTGTTGCTGTAGCTGTGTTATTTGGTTTTACGCTGCTTTTGGCAGAGGAACCGATTCTCTGTTATGTCGGCGGGACAATGCGTCCGGCAATGGAAGAGTTGGTGAAGACCTATGAAGCTAAAACCGGGAAAAAGGTTCTGGTTGATTATTCCGGCAGCGGTGAACTTATAGTTAAGATAAAGCAGACAAAAAAGGGAGATCTTTTTGTCGCACATGATCCATTTCATGCTCAGGTAATGAAAGAGGGGCTGGGAGTAAAGGGGTGGATGATTGCCAGTGTGGTACCAGTGATTGTTGTGCAGAAGGGAAATCCGAAGAA
>JAEUSG010000565.1 GCA_016788315.1 Fibrobacterota bacterium
GGTAGGCTGGTCATATTCGCCTGAAATCAGAAATTCAGACAATCTGCTTAATTCATATAGTGTTATAAACAGAGACAGAGATGAACAACAACGAATCAGCATTGGACTAGGCAATGTTTTCCAGCTGAAGATGAACCCCGGCAAGAATGGACAGCAGGGCGGAAATGTAACCCTTCTTAATGTAAACGCTTCAACCGGATATAATTTCATGGCAAAGAATAATGCCGGCATTGTAACTGGCAGATGGGATGGCATAGCCCTTTCGGCAAGAACCGAACAGTATGGAATAAGCTTATCCTATTCGTCTAGCTATGATTTTTATGATGACAATGAAACCATGCTTAACATTCCCCGTTTAATCAATTCCAGATTTGATGCTTCAACAGGTTTGCGGTTATCCGGCAAGTTCATTGGAGGGGAAATTGACCTAAAGCAGGACAACACATTACCAGCAGCCGCTCCGCAACTTGAGAAAAGCTCTCTGAAACCATGGTCGCTAAATGCACAGTTGAATGCCAGCCACTCTAATAACTGGGATCGGACATTTAAAGTTTTTACAAAAAACACCTCATTTTCTCTTTCCGAACAGGCAGCATTGCAGTTTACCGAAAACTGGTCACTGTCATACAGCAACAGATTTGACTTTGAATCCAATAAAATTGTTGATCAATCCATGAATTTACGACGCGACTTTCACTGCTGGGATGCTGTTTTCGACTGGGTAATAAGCGGATACCAGAAAGGCTACTACTTCAGGATAGGCGTAAAGGATATTCCTGATATCAAGTTTGAAAAACGGTACGACTCGAGAGGATATTAATAACTATGAAAAAGATAATATTCAAGATTTTGAAAATAATTTTTATCTTCATTGTCTCAGTTTTAATATTATACTCTGCAGCATTTTCAATCGCCGGAACATATCTGATTTACAAGGCATACCATTTTGTCATGACACCATGGAAAGAGATGAAAAACATGGTTACTGAAAACCCGGCAGAATCAGTTTACATGACTCAATGGCGAAAATTGCAGCGTGAAAAGGGTGAATCAGATTCAATTTCACACATTTTCATACCTCTGGACTCAATCTCCAAACATCTGCCCGATGCTGTACTTGCCGCTGAAGATGATGGATTCTGGGTTCATCCAGGGTTTAATCCTATTGCAATGCTTGAGGCCTATCAGGATAATATCAGTGCAGGAAAGATCAAACGCGGCGGCAGTACAATTACGCAGCAGCTGGCAAAAAACATGTTCCTCACCAACGAAAAGAGCTTTGACCGTAAATTCAGAGAGCTTGCGTACACTGTACTTATAGAGAAATATTGGGGTAAAAAACGCATTCTTGAACTTTATCTGAATTATGCAGAGTGGGGACCTGGAATATTCGGATGTGAGGC
>JAEUSG010000559.1 GCA_016788315.1 Fibrobacterota bacterium
GATGCGGCCATCAGGTGTGACAAGAATGGAGAAGACAAGAGCATGAAAACCGTGTTTGCCATTGTAAGCTTTTTTCTGGGCTGAATTGTTTCTTGGCTTAAATATGGGAACCACAGTACCATCGATAAAGAAAGACAATGAGTTCGGATATTCAGCTTTGAAGTCATCAGGGGTGGCCTGAGTCCACTTTGCGATGGAAGGCAACGTGAAATAGGAATCCGCCCACTCCTTCAAATTGTCCTGTAAACGGTTGAAATGATCACTGATCGTGGTTTCTCCAGCACGAGAAAAATTTGACACCCATGCTATAGTGCAACCCATACGTAGGTAGATCAAAAAAAGTGCAGACCACTGCTGAGGGGAGAACACGGAAGGTCTGCCAGTTTTTTGTGTGGGGACTTTCTCTGCAAAGACTTCGATTATTCGATCAGCTCCAGGAATTCCTGTCCAAGATCTAAGGAATTCATCGTACGCTTTCTGATCCTCCTCTAAGGAACCGGGTTGTTGAGCAGCACGCATTAAACGTAATTTGTCTCTCCAGAAGCAGTCAAATCCGGTCATTTCCTCGCATCGGTTCTTCCAAACATTCAACGATTCGCGTAGTCCTTGAATACCCAAAGTTAATTCTGCCTGATGCGTTAGAAGTTGGCGAATTCGCTCACGAGAGTCTTCAAGTAACCTATCCTCTTCTCTTGCATGAGGCATCTCTAGAGGTATGGGATCCGGTCTCTGCTCCAACATCACATTTCCTACGATAATTTCTTCAGGAGGCATCAATGAGTACGAAGGGAATGCCAAAGTAGGGTCCACAAATTCGTTAGATTTGTTCGGGACAAACTTCCTCACCAGAGATGTGACCAGGGATAAAATTGGCGAAAACCAATTCTCTCCAGCCTTTTTGTGCTTTTTCGATGGAAGTCCATACTCAAGCTCTTCATCTTCGTCCTCCAGATCAACAAATGTACTACGGCGACGTTTATCGTTTCTTGTTCGTTTTGGAAGCTGAAGAACATTTTGCATATGTCCTACATACGCAGAAGCGACCAAATTTTCTGCGGTATCGCAGCTTTCATGGCGTAGAAAGTGGTTACAGCAAACGAGCTCACCGATGTGGAATTCAAGCCCTGCATAGCTCGTTTCTTTTTCAAGCACCGAAATAAGGTGCGAATCTACCACATGACCTTCGGGCGCATAACATCTTCTCTGACAGATAGCACATAGTCGTTTGATGGGGGACGGTGGAGGAGTCTGAAATTTTAGCACAAAGAACATGCAAATCAAGGCTTCAGTCAGCAAAATAGTGCAAGATTTCTTCGTGGTAGAATGTCAC
>JAEUSG010000561.1 GCA_016788315.1 Fibrobacterota bacterium
TTCAATCAATTTTAGCTGGCTTGGAGTTGCTGGGTTTTTTGATAAGACAAAATTTTCTCTGATAATTCTAAAATCTGCTGACAATAAAAGTTTTATGGCGGTTGATACAATCGAAAATGCGCAAACAAGTATTCAATATGCATATGGGTATAGTCAGCAATGGAATTATCTATATCAAGACAATTCAAGTTCTCGGATGAAAGCATATTATAAGTTCCGTCTTATAGATAAATCGAGTAAAATAGTTGGTGCGGAAAGTAAAGTTTTTACATCTATCACATCTGATATAATGTTTATTAATAACAACTATATTAAAGATAACGGAGAATATCTGGAATGTACTTATAAGCTCGAAGATGTTAAAGAGCCATATAGGTCTAATTACAAAGGCGAGTGGGTGTTTCTTAAAAGGTCAATAGGCGAGATTGACTACATACCATTTGATACCGTTCTCGAAACAAAAGATAGAAGGGTGTTAACGTATCGCAGGCCAGTAGGAATATACGACTTCAAGATTGTTAATTACTTTCAAAATAATTTAGTACTAGGTGAATTAAGACTTAATACAACGTCTCAGTATTCTATGGCACCAGTTGTTGTCGCATGTTCTTACTCAGATTCTGGTGTGTCAGTACAACCTATTCTGGAACCGCTATTTAGTAATACTTTTGTCCTACGCCCTTTGACAGTTCTTGTTTGGCGACTAGATAAACAAGGAGGAGGTAAGTCTTATGTTGATAGTACAATTATGAGTGCAAAAATTTATGATAAAGTTCCATACTCAAATAAAGGTGTGTGTTACTATTATGAAGCAGCTACGCGATTACCGGACGGGACGTTATCTGAAAAAGTACAATCCTTGGATCCTGTTTGCATACCGAAAGCAATGAATTATTACCCTGACGTTAAAATAGTAAAAACTAAAAAAACAATATTAGAGATTGTACATACAAATCAAGCAGAACCATTTAAAACTCAAAGCACATATGACTATTGGGCGAGTTTAAAAATTACCAGACAACTTGTTGGTGAAGGTAATGTTGAACATGTGGTTTACAATGCTAAGAGCGAATATGGTACGAATTTGCTTTATGATACAGTAGTTAACGAAGGGCAATACATATATAAAGCATGGTATGAATATAGTGCGATGGATTTGTGTAGTGACACAATGTTTACCTCAATTAATATAAATGGAAGAGTATCTGCACCAATAATATCTCTTGCGACAACAGAAGAACCTTTTCCAGTCGTTAAATTCAGTAGCATTAATAATATCACAAGTTCATTAGCAATGATTCGAAATTTCTTTTCTTATACTGATACAGTTATTCGTTCAATAACTGATGAGAGCAATTCCTATAATGTTCCAAAACTAGTTGCATATGACACGATAAGGGAAATGATAAAAGATAGTTTAATGTACTCATTTGCATTTGTGAGTGACGGGTTGCTAGGAGATCTGTCTTTGCCAGTTGTTTATCACTCTTCGGGAAAACTAATAGTCCCATCCTTTTCAGTCAGATCATCAGCTGATACCGCAAGTAAAATTGAGGTTTTGGTAAATAATTATTCAGATTCTTTTCGGGTATTCCGTGCTTTGACAGTCGATGGAGTTTACAGTAAAACTATGACAGCAGCGAATAGGTCAAGTACAGGAAATTTTGTGATTTATGACAGGAATGTTTCTGATTATGAAAGATATTATTACAAAATTCAATCTGTTTGTGGTAAATTAGAAAGTGAATTGTCACCAGCAATTAGCGTAGAGATTGGTGCAAGACCATTAGGGGCGACAACTCTTTCTTTTTCGGGTTATGATAGTGGAGACACAACTTATAATAAGCTTACCTGGACGGCAGTATCTGGTGCAACGTCTTATGAAATTTACAGAGATGGTATAATAAGTCAGGTTGTACAAGGAACAGTTCTTACGTATATAGATATTGGTTGCTCGATGAGAGTGGACAGAGATGGTATTTTTGTGCCGGATACTTGCCTATACAAGGTTAGAGCCAAGAACCAGGAAAGGAACGGTCTTTTTAGTCATGAATACGAAGTTTTCTATAGAGATTTTAGTTATCAACCAATCGTTCGATTAGTCAAATAAATACAAGAGGTTAATTATGCGCGTTGTATTAATTTTTGAATTGCTTATCATTTTTGTACTAGGTTGTTCTAAAGATCAATCTATTCCCACAGGATTGTCAACTTCTTATGGTGTTGTAAGAGGTGTTGTATACCAGAATGGAGATCCATGTTGCGGTGTTCATATAACAGCATACCATTTATCAAAGGCAGGCGTAACTGCAAAAACTGCTGCCGCAGAATTAAATGTTGAGGCAAGTAAAGCTGAATTTAGCATAAGTTTAATGCCTGGTACCTATATGTTAGAGTTCTATCTACCTTACAGTATTAACGGGACTGCAATAACCAAACAAAAATATGTAACAATATTAGAGGGTAAAGAAACACATTGTTCAACGGAAATGCTTGCGTCAATTCAAGAGTTAGCGGTAAGAACAAACGGAGAGATTGTAGAATTAAGATCTCTATACACTACAACATATGGCACGTATAACGTTGAGCTTTTCAGGAAAAATCCAGATGGAAATTGGGAAAAAACCCAATATGTTGAATTCTTTTATAGATATTATGATACTGTAACTACATCCGGCACGTACACATACTTATTGAGGATGGGTTGTAAGCCTGGGCAATGGGTCGATTCGATATTTACGATGGTAAATGTCGAATCATTAATGCCTGTTATAACAACTGGAAATGCGGTTGATTCTGGAAGCGTCTATCACATTATGGCCGCTCAAAATAATTCAAGCTATGGTGAAGTAGAACTTATCGATAATAATTATTCTCTGATCATTTTACGCTCTTCTGATAGCATTATTTTTTTTCCAAGAGATACGGTAGTTTCTTCTATCTCTTCATATAATCGACCGTATCTATTTGAGTATTTTGATACATTAAAATCGCCGAGACCTAAAGCATATCGTTTTATCGTTTTGGATAACAAAACCGGACAGGTAGGAAACCTGAGTAAGGTCTTTGGGTTAAAATTGGCCGTAAATTCTGTTTCTTCTAGTTACAGTATTTCTGACAGTATAGACTTTCTTTTCGTAGCTAGTAACACAACAAATGATGCCGAAAAGCTTTTGAAAACGGGATCAACTTGGGAATGGCTGAAGAGGGCTAATGACGGGAATGGCTTTGTTGCTTTTGATACCGTAAAGGTGATTTCGACAGGAAAACTGTTAACATATAGAAGAACAAAAGGAATATATGAATATATAGTTAGGCAAATACCCGAAGGTTATCAGTTTGGGAGTACCTGGTTGTCTCTAAACACGACAGACGAGTATGTGTTTAGTCCGAGCATTGAAACAGCTACTATGGGCAATGGTGTGCAAGTTTCACTAAAACATAACATGAAGAGAACGTACCCATATTTGCTTTGGCGAAATTGTCTTTCAAGTGGTGAAAAAACCTTTGTTGACACAATACCTTACGGTGTCAATTATCTAGATACTATCCCAAGTCGAAATCGTGGTCAGTATTATACTTATGAAGCGGTCACGCTGTTACCTGATGGCAAATTTAGTTTCTACGCATATTTGCGTAGCCCTGTTGTTTATCCTTCAAAAATACCTTCTAAACCATCTATAAGTGTTTTTAAGACAAATTCTAATTCTGTCAGCTTAAGAAATCAATATACATCCGGATCGGAATTTATGAGTTATCCTTTAAGGTTGCTAATCGAGAAAGTAAATAGTGAAAGTGGTCAAGGTTTAAAAATATTTGATACCGTTAGAGCAAATTCTTTAGTCTATAGTAATAACATTTTGGAAAAGTGCGTTTTTAAAGCATGGTATGAAATAAAACAACTTGGTTTGCGGAGTGATACCTTCACATCTGAAGAGGTAGACTTGAACGGCAAGATATCCGCGCCGTTACTTGTTATCCGAAATGATTCCAAGTTTCCAGTTATTAATCTTATGTGTAGCGCGTATGATTTCAGTCTGACAAATAATGTAGTAACATTTAGGGAGTATAACGGAAAGAAAGACACTCTTTATAAAGAATATAGAATGCAAGGTTCTTCTGTATGGTCAATTTGTGATACGGTTAAGAACATAAGTGCAGACACAATAACGTACAGCTGTGCTTTTAGAAGTTTATCAGGAAATACTTTTGGAGATTTGTCAAACCCAGTTAAGGTAGTTGTGCCATAGTATTCAATATTGCTAAAGGTATAATATTGAGAAAAATAGTCTTAGCGACAATATTCTTGTGCTTATTCGGATGCACATCAACGCAGCAAGCAAAACCCCAAACTTCAACACCATTTCGTTGCAGAGTGGTAGTAGACAAATCATTCTATGAAACGACAGGCAGTTGGAAAAACAACATTCATACACTAATGAATCGTCTCAGCTCAGATTTTGAAGATTTCTACAACATTTCAATACTAGTTGACACAATAATCCCATTTGATGTTAATAAAGTGGCATTTAGTGATAAGTCTGCTATGGAATGTATTTACGAAACGCTATATAAAGGAACAGAGGACTTTACTGTGTATTTTTCTAGAGGCTATATACATTCATCATATGAGGTAATAGGAATTACCAGACCTGACATCGGCTTTGTTGCTGCGATGCAGATGGATGATGTCAATATTGATATGCAATTTCAGTACTTGTATAATACGCTTCTGCATGAAATGTGTCATTTGTTCGGTGCTGTTCATGTTTACGGAAGCGAAAAAAGTAATTTTTTAATGGAGACAACAATAAGAGATAATGTGACAAAATTTGGTAAAGAACTTGTCATGAAAGAGCCTGAAATGGATCGTGGAAACAGATCAATAATTATGGGGATGTCAAAAAGACCATTTACAAAAAAGGATTGGACTTCTGAAAAATGGAGCAAGATTGAAAGTTTATACCTGAAACAAATGAAATTGTATAACAACTCCAGAATAGATGAAACAGGAAGGCTTGTGGACTTCTATCAAGATCATTTTATCCCTTCGGCTGTATATGAGATGTTGCGCATTTGGGCCAGTGTATGTGGAAACGACAGTGCAGCAGGATACTATATTGACAAACGTATAGAGTACGCTAAAGAGCTGTGCAATTCATGTAATGTTGGCACTTTGGGCGGCAGATCAAAGTTAATGTGTCTTCCATATTATGGCGTGAATTCAATTGAGCTCGTAAAGTTGGGTAAAATTTACGGAAGGTATTACAAAGCAATATCTTTCCTGCAGTCAGGAAAGATCAATGAGGCAGATCAGGAAATCAGAGATATGTTAACTGAAGGTAAAGATTATCCCTCTGTTAATTGGAAAATGATTGAGAGCCAATATAACTGGGAGCGCAACAACCTTTGGCTAGTTAATCCTGAAATACTATTAAAATAGAAGGTACCACGTTATTAATTATTGGTGAGTCGGCCGGATTTTAATAGCCTTCTCAATGTCCCTCAAAACACTTGGAATTGCAAAGTCAGAAGCCAAAACAAACAGCCAATGCGGCACATAATATTCCGGCTGTAGCGTTGAAATATAGGAAAGTCGAGTCTGTGTTGAAGATAGTTTTTTGAACTTAAATCTCAAATAAAACGCATTTCCTCTTGCGACAAAAAAGCCTTTATGCTGCTCTTTCCATACATTAATAAGAGCAGGTGAGTCATCACCACGGAAAACGAGATAGAAATTTTTATTTGAATCAACAACCATGGAGTCAAGTTTCAGCAGCGCCCATCCGCGAGCAATGCCGATTTTTGCTTCAAAATCATAAAGTTCTTTGCCGGGTATCTTTTTAAAAACTCTTATAATACCAATAGATTTGGTGATATAATCAAAATCCTGCATCGCCGTAACCACATCTTCAAACGGTAATTCTACTGTAAGAAAGGTTGAGCCCAGATATGTTGCTGGAGCAGTAGGCAGTACAGTACAATAAGTGATCTTTTTCTCAGGAAGAGAGAAAAGGCTGTCTATGTTATTATAAGCAAACAGCTTAAGCGACAAAATCAGTAGAACAGTGACTGTATATTTCATGGTTTTTTGAGAAAATATAGTTCAAAATTAACTGGAGCGGGGCACCTGTGTGTGCCCCGCCCAACTATTCAGCTGCTTTATTGATCGGGTCAACCCTGCAATAAATTATATTACCACACTCTATTAATTTGATGTAATAAACATAAAAGAGGAGATCTTTAAATATGGAACTTCAGGTCTATTGCATTCTGATCATGTTTGCAGTTGCAGCTTCGGCTTTTGCAACAGCAATCAATTCACGCGGTGTAGTCCGCATGGCGCTTTCATACGTTCTTGCAACACTCATCCTTATTTTCGCAGTCTTTACAGCTGTCCGTTATTCGCAGGACTCTGCAATTGCACAGATGGAGATTGAGCGCGTTAAAATGGAAGAGCAGATAAAGAAGGCTGAAGAGGAGACTCGCGCCGAAATTGCAAAAAAGATTGCAGATTCCATTGCTGCAGCAGCTGCAGTTGCTGAACCTGTTAAAGAGGCGGGCGCATATAGTCCTCTTGCTCAGGAAGGAATATCCATTAGTAATGCACTTCTTGCAGTAAATGTTGCTGATGAATCCAAGGATTATGATGCTCTTGTTGCCGAAGCAAAGGCTCTTCAGGGCAGAGCGGCTGGACTCAAGCGCAAATTTGACGGAATGCCAAAGGATGAGGATCCGGCCCGTGTTCAGATTGATAAAGGTATAAGATTCCTCAATGTTTCTGCAAATACACTTACACTTTATTACCGGGCAGAAAACGAATCCGAAGAGACAGAACGACTGAATGTATATAAACAGAACGCCAATGCCGCTAAATCAGCATTTGCATCAGTTCAATAATTATTAGGGAGGTATAAAATGAGCCAGGTTCAAGCAGATCTTCTTTACACAAAAGAGCATGAGTGGGCAAAAGTCAGCGGCAACACAGCAACGATTGGAATTACCGATTATGCTCAGCACGAACTGGGTGACATTGTTTTTGTCGACCTTCCTCAGGTTGGCAAAGTTGTAAAGCAGGGCGACTCTTTCGGCGAAATTGAAGCTGTAAAAACAGTTGCTGCTCTGTATGCACCTCTTTCCGGAAAAATTGTTGAAGTTAACAGCGCACTTGCCGAAGCAGCTGATGGTATCAATAAAGATCCTTACGGTAACGGCTGGATTGTAAAAATAGAGCTTTCAAACGCTTCAGAGACAAGCGGTCTTCTGAATGCAGATGCTTATAAAGGTCTGATTTAATTCCATGGGCGGTTTTGTAGCTCCCGGAGTTGCAGAGAAGGAGGCCCTTCTCGCCGCGACCGGATCGGCAGATTTCAGCGAACTTGTAGGAAAAGGCATTCCAGGCGAAGTATGCTGCAGCAGGCCTCTTAACCTTCCAAAAGGAAAGAGTGAATACGAAGTTCTTAAAGAACTTACCGCTCTTTCAGATAAAAACGCATCAGCCGATAAATGGAACAGTTTCTGCGGAGCGGGAATGTATGACCATTTCGTTCCCAGCGCAACAGGTGCCATCGTTTCACGAAGTGAATTTCTTACGGCTTATACTCCCTATCAGGCTGAAGTCAGTCAGGGAACACTTCAGTGCATCTATGAATATCAGAGCATGATCTGCGAATTGACAGGAATGGAAGTGTCGAACGCTTCCATGTACGACGGTGCTACCGCCCTTGCCGAAGGCGCCATCATGGCTCATTCGGTTCAGAAAAAAGGGTCGCAGTTCATAATTCCTGCTTCACTTAATCCAATTTACAAACAGGTTCTTAAAACATATCTACACGGACTCAATCTTAAACTTGTTGAAGTTCCATCCTCCGCTTCCGGTGCAGTAGACCTTGCTGAACTAAAGAAGCTTCTGAACGATGAAGTTTTCGGAGTAGCGGTTCAGACTCCGAACTTTTTCGGCGTTGTTGAGGATATTGCCGCTGTAGCAGAACTTAAAAAGAGCTCACCGTTTGTACTTGTTGTTATGCCGAACCTTCTAAGCCTTGCGGTGCTCGAAGCGCCGGGTAAAGTCGGTGCAGACATTGTTGTCGGCGAAGGTCAGCTGTTTTCGGGCGGTTTAAGCTTCGGCGGGCCGCTTCTTGGATTCATGGCAACACACACAGCCAACATTCGTCAGATGCCGGGCAGAATATGCGGCAAAACAGTTGACAAATCGGGCAAGCGCGGATTCGTTCTTACAGCACAGACACGCGAGCAGCATATCAGACGCGAAAAAGCTACTTCAAACATCTGCAGCAACGAAGGACTTCTTGCCCTTTCTGCTACAATCTCTCTTTCTTTAATCGGAAAAGAGGGGCTTGTAAAAATGGCAAATCTTAATATTGCTAAAACACAGTATGCATTTTCCGCTCTTTCAAAAAAGAGCACAGTTTCGATACCTTTCTCCGGTGCGGTATTCAATGAATTTGCTGTAGACCTTAAAAAGGGCACTGCTGCTGAATTTATTGCGAAAGCCAAAGCAAAAGGCATACTGCCTGGCGTTGATGTATCAAAACTGGGTGCTAAAGAAAAGAACAGGCTTCTCCTTGCTTTTACGGAAAAGAAGAGCAAAGAGGAGATTGATGCGCTGCTTGAACTTTTTTAAATGAGTAATACAAATGGATAATAAACTGATATTTGAGAAGTCGGTAGCCGGAAGACGGGGCGTTTCACTCCCTTCTTTTGATGTGCCGGAAGTTGACAATTCAAAACTCTTTTCAAAAGCTTTGCTGCGTAAAGAGGCCGCCCGCCTTCCTGAGGTGCCGGAGTTTGAAGTTGTCCGACACTATACAAATCTGTCTTCGCTGAATTACCATATCGATAAGGGCATTTATCCTCTCGGTTCATGTACAATGAAGCATAATCCGAAGGTGAATGAAAGAACGGCCTCTCTTCCTGGCTTTACAAATCTCCATCCGCTTGCTGATGACGCAGATTGCCAGGGTGCTCTTGAGCTCATCTATAACCTTGAAACCTCGTTAGCTGAACTTTCAGGTATGGCTGCAGTTTCAAGTCAGCCGGTGGCCGGAGCGCATGGCGAACTTGCCGCCCTTATGGTAATCAGAGCCTATCACGAGAAAAAAGGCAATGCCAGAAAATATGTCATCATCCCTGACTCCGCTCATGGAACCAATCCTGCATCCGTAATAAGAGCTGGATATGAGACTATCGGCATAAAATCAAATGCAGACGGCATGATTGATGTTGAGGATCTTAAGAGTCATATGACCGAAGAGGTTGCGGCCATTATGATAACAAATCCTAACACCTTGGGCGTGTTCGAGCGCGATATTGCGGCCATTGCTGAAATTGTGCATGGCAAGGGCGGACTCCTTTATATGGATGGCGCCAACTTTAATGCTATGATGGGTCTTGTCAAACCGGGCGAAATCGGTTTCGATGTTCTCCATTTTAATCTGCATAAAACCTTTTCAACTCCTCACGGCGGTGGCGGCCCAGGATCCGGTCCAATCGGTGTCGTTCCCTCTCTTGTCCCTTTCCTACCTGAACCGAGGGTTATTAAAGAGAACGGCAAATTCTCCCTTAAGACAGGTAACGCTGATTCAATAGGCCGTGTTCATTCATTTTATGGTAACTTCCTGGTTATGGTCAGAGCCTATACATATATATTGATGCTTGGCCGTGACGGATTGCGTGAAGCCACCGAAATGGCAATTATAAACGCCAATTATCTATTAAGCCGACTTAAGGATAAATTCCAGCTCGCTTATGACAGGCCGGTTTTGCATGAGTTCGTACTTACGGGCACCTCTTTTAAGGCTTCCGGGGTGAAAACCCTTGATTTGGCGAAGCGCCTTCTTGATTATGGTTTCTATGCCCCAACCATCTATTTCCCGTTAATTGTTCCGGAGGCCATAATGATTGAGCCGACCGAAACTGAGACTAAAGAGGAGCTGGATAGATTGGCGGATGGCCTACTTACTATATTAAAGGAGATTGAAGAGAACCCTGAATTGGTAAAAGAGGCACCTCATAATACTCCAGTAAGACGTCTGGATGAGGTAAAAGCGGCAAAAGATCTCGATATTCGGCATAAATTTTAATGAATTGGCACTTTAAAGATGTTACAGTTGACTCTCTTTTCCATGAAAAAGTATCTTAAGGCACTTGAATTTGAATATTGATATACGCTCTTTGGAACCTGGCGACAATCAGATGAGCCTCCCTATACCAAAGGAGGAGATTGACGCCTCTATAGCAAAGCTTGCCTCGGACGGCAATCTTGAACTCGCCATTTTCCACAGTGATGTGGAATCCACAGTGGTAGCCGATTTGACTGCCTCGGTGGAGCTTTCGTGTGCCAGATGCCTATGTGAGTTTGAGATGGAGATAACCTCTCAGTTCACCGTTGCCTTACGAAAGGGGAAGCCTGGGACAATATCTGAGGATTCAGATGTGCCGGTCATTTTCTATGATGCGGCTGAGGGGCTTGCTGATATTACTGCCGTAGTGGCAGATGAAATCGGGGTAAATATTCCCATGCAGACCGTCTGTGACGATGACTGCAAGGGGTTATGTGTAAAATGCGGCGCGGATCTGAATGAAGAGACGTGCAACTGTGAAAAAGAAGCTGCAAATCCCGTTTGGGATAAATTGAAGAAACTTAATAAGGAGTCATAAAAATGGCCGTACCAAAACGAAGACACTCAAAATCACGTCGCGATAAAAGACGTGCTAACTGGAAAATGAAGAACGTACCTGTAACAAAGTGCGGTCACTGCTCTTCACCGATTATCCCTCACCGTATTTGCGGCAAGTGCGGATATTACGGCGGTGTAGAAGTTCTTAAAGTGGATCAGGAGTAATTTTTTCTATATGATCCGCGTCGCTTTGGATGCGCTTGGTGCCGATAAGGCCCCTGTTCCCGAGGTCGAAGGCGCCATAATGGCTCTTCGAAATAATCCGGAACTAGAAGTAATCTTTGTCGGAAAAAAAGATGTTATCGAGTCCGCTCTCAGTCAGCACGATACTGCTGGTTTAAAATACAGTATTCATCATTGCACTGAGGTGGTTGAAATGGGCGATAAGCCCGGTGTAGCTCTTAAGACAAAAAGAGATTCAAGTCTGGTCCAGTGTGTTGAACTCCAGAAAAAGGGTTTAGCCGATGCATCGGTCAGTGCCGGAAACACAGGTGCCTTTATGGGTGCCGCCCTTTTCGGTCTCGGCAGAATTGAATGTGTTTGCCGTCCGGCAATTGCGATAGCAGTTCCAACAGCTACGGGGCAGACGCTCATGCTTGATATGGGGGCAAATGCAGATTGCCGTCCGCAGCATCTTTTTGAATTTGCCCGTATGGGACAGATTTACGTTGAGCAGATGTGGAATATTCAGAATCCTAAAGTAGGTCTTCTTTCAGTGGGCGAAGAGTCCACTAAAGGCAACGAGGCCGTTGTAGCCTGTCATCAGCTGCTGCAGAATTCCAATATGAATTTTGTCGGTAATGTTGAAGGTAATGATATTCTTTTTGGAAAATCCGATGTTATTACATGCGATGGTTTTGTAGGTAATGTAATTCTTAAGTTTTACGAATCGGTTCCAAAACTTCTTAAGTCAACTCTCGGCGATCTTCTTCGCAACGAAAAAGCAAAAGGGTTCCTTGAAAAGTTTAATAAAGAGTCCTATGGCGGAGCGGAACTTTTAGGTGTAAATGGTGTTATAATAGTTTCTCACGGAAGCTCAACACCTGTTTCTATAAAAAATGCGCTTGATAAAGCCTGTAAAATGGTTTCAACAAAAGTAAATGATGTAATTAAAACCGTTATGACGGCAGAGTCGGCAAACCAAACAAATTCCTGTGAAGCTTAAATGACAAAAATACACGCAAAATTTGATGGTGTGGGAAAATCGCTTCCCGAAAAAATTCTGACAAACGCAGATCTCGAAAAGATGGTCGACACTACCGACGAGTGGATTACCACCCGAACCGGCGTTAAGGAGAGGCGCATATTGTCTCCGGGCGAAAGTATCAACGACCATTGCGTAAAAGCTGCAAAAGAGGCCATCGAAAAATCGAAATGCGATCCGGACGAGATTGACCTAATCATAAACTGCACTTTTACGTCAGATTATGTTCTTCCTTCCGGTGCCTGTATAATTCAGGATAAACTTGGCTTTTCAAGAAATGTACCTGCGTTCGATTTGGCTGCTGCCTGCTCCGGTTTTATGTATGGTGTGGAAACGGCAAACAGCTTTCTTTCAACTGGCAATTACCGCAAAATTCTTGTTATAGGTGCCGATGCTCTTTCTCCATTCACAAACTGGAAGGATCGCGCAAGCTGTGTTCTTTTCGGTGATGGTGCCGGTGCAGCAGTTCTTTCCGGAACAGAAGATCCAAACGAAGGAGTTCTTTCCTCCGATCTCGGCGCAGCAGGTAAGCACAACCGCATATTAATGGTTGAGGGCGGCGGTTCCGCAATGCACGGAACAGCACTAATGAATGACGCTTCGCTTGAATCAAAGTATTACATAACAATGGAAGGCAACACTCTGTTCAAGATTGTTACCCGTATTGTTGCTGATTCTGTAAACAGGGCTATTGAAAAGGCAGGACTTACTGCTGCTGAAATTGATTTCCTCGTTCCTCACCAGGCCAATACAAGAATTATCGACTTTGTAGCAGAAAAGCTCGGACTTCCACGTGAAAAATGTGCAGTTACAATACATAAATATGGCAACAACTCAGCCGCCTCAATTCCAATTGCTCTTTACGACAGTCTCGAAGAGGGCAAAATTAAGAAGGGCGATAAAATTGTAATGACCGGTTTCGGAGGCGGACTTACATACGCTTCGCTGGTTGTAAAGTGGGGATAATTTAAAAAGTTATGGCAAAGTATTTCTTTTTTCCGGGTCAGGGTTCACAGGCGATAGGGATGGGCAAGGCTCTTTGCGAAGCTTCTTCCGAAGCCATGAACAGAGTAAACGAAGCTAATGATCTCTTAGGCTTTGATCTTAAGAAGATGATGTTTGAAGGTCCAGAAGATGATCTTAAAAAGACAGAGAATACTCAGCCAGCTCTTTTTGTTGTAAGCGCAATAGTATATGAAGCTTTTGTAAGAGCAGGATTCGGCAAAGCAGATTTTGCAGCCGGCCACTCTCTTGGTGAATATTCCGCCCTTTCCGCTGCAGGTGCTTTTGATTTTGCAACAGGTGTAAAACTTGTACGCAAAAGAGGCGAGCTCATGTCAAAGGCCAAGGCGGGCGCAATGTCTGCTGTAATGGGCTGTGACAGAGCGGTAATAGAACGTGTTTGCAGCGAGATATCAACTGCAGATTCAGTTGTAGTTCCTGCAAATTTCAACGGTCCGGATCAGATTGTAATATCGGGAAATGCCGAAGCTGTTGCTAAAGCGGGAGAGGCAATCAAGGCCGCCGGTGCAAAACGGGTTCTTCCTTTGGCAGTATCCGGTGCGTTTCATTCTCCTCTTATGAAAGATGCAGCTGAAGAGATGCGTGCAGTTCTTGCCGCAGCTGCAATAACCGATGCTAAGATTCCAGTGATTGCAAATGTTACAGCAGCACCGGTAACAAGCGCCGCAGAAATCCGTGAGCTTCTTGTTAAACAGCTCTATTCTCCTGTCCGTTTCGTTGAGTCATTTGCTTCTGCAGCAGCGGGAACAGGTGTTGAGATGGGTTCCGGAAAAGTAGTTTGCGGTCTTATCAAGAAAATCAATGCGAACATTAACATGGTTTCAGCTCATACTCCTGAAGAGATTCAGGCAGCATGTGCTGTACTTGGAGCATAAACATTATGAAACTCAAAGAAAAAGTAGCCATTGTCACAGGTTCCGGCCGCGGAATAGGCCGTTCGATTGCAGAACGCCTCGCTTCTGAGGGGGCGACCCTTGTAATCTGCGATGTTGACGGCGACGGAGCAGTAAAAACTGCTTCTGAAATTGCAGCACAGTTTGGTGTAAAAACTTTAGGTATCAAAGTTGATGTCACAAAGAGCGACGAGGTTGACGCTCTTGTAAAGCAGACTGTTGATACATTCGGCGGAATAAACATTCTTGTAAATAATGCAGGAATCACCCGCGACGGTCTTATGCTCCGTATGAAGGAAGAGGACTGGGATCTTGTTATTAATGTAAATCTCAAGAGCGCATTTCTCTGTACAAAAGCTGCAATCAGACATATCATGCGTTCCGATTACGGACGTGTTATCAACATAGCATCGGTTATCGGACTTATGGGTAATGCAGGCCAGGCCAATTATGCAGCAAGTAAAGGCGGTCTGATCTCTTTCACAAAAACAATAGCAAAAGAATTTGCTTCAAAGGGCGTTACAGCAAATGCCATCGCACCGGGATTTATTCAGACTGCAATGACAGACAAGTTAAAAGATGAAGATAAAGCTAAAATGACAGAACTTATTCCCTTAAAGTCGCTCGGACAGCCTGGACAGGTTGCTGACGCTGTTGCATTCCTTGCATCACCGGACGCAGCTTACATAACAGGTCAGGTTCTTGCGGTTGACGGCGGAATGACAATGTAAAGTATAAGAAGCAAGAAAACTATTTAACCTAATTTAACAGGAGGATTATCATGGAAGAACAGGTAAAAGCGATTGTAGCCGAGAAGCTTGGAGTAAACGGGGATCAGGTAAAACTTGAATCCAATTTCATCGACGACCTTGGTGCAGACTCTCTCGACACAGTTGAACTTGTTATGGCTTTCGAAGAGAAATTCGGTATTGAGATTCCAGACGAAGATGCAGAAAAAATGAAGTCTGTATCTGACGCTATCACATACCTCAAGGGCAAAGGTGTCAAATAAAGAATGAGAAAAGTTGTTGTTACAGGAATAGGGGTGGTCTCGCCCTTAGGATCGAATGTACCCAAATTCTGGGCTGCCGCAAAAAACGGTGAGAGCGGAATTGGTGCTCTTACGCGGGTGGATCCTTCCAGATATGCAACTAAGATAGCAGGTGAAGTTCGTGATTTTAACGCTGAAGCTTTTATTCCTAAGAAAGAGGTAAGGCGTCTCGATTTATTCGTTCAATACGCAATCGGTGCAGCTGCTGAAGCTTGCGCAGACAGTGGAATTGATTTTGAGAAAATCGACCCTGAGACTGTGGGATGTGTTATCGGTTCCGGCGTAGGCGGACTTAAAACTCTTGAAGAACAGTATGGTGCTCTTGTTGCCAAGGGTCCGGATCGTGTCAGTCCATTCTTCATTCCGATGATGATTGCTGATATGGCCGCAGGAATGGTTGCAATCAGGTTCCATGCAAAGGGACCGAATTACGCTACTGTTTCCGCCTGTGCTTCAGGCGCTCATGCTATTGGAGAATCTCTCCGTCATATTCAGATGGGAGATTGCGAAGTCATGATTGCCGGAGGATCTGAAGCTGCTATTACCGATTGCGGTATGGCTGGTTTCTGCAATATGAAGGCGATGTCCACAAGAAATGAGAATCCGACAAAAGCTTCCAGTCCATTTGATATTAAGCGTGATGGCTTTGTTATGGGCGAAGGGGCAGGAATTGTCATTCTTGAATCTGAAGAACATGCTAAAAAGCGCGGTGCAAAAATTTATGCAGAACTTGCTGGTGCAGGCATGAGTTGCGATGCTCATCATATAACAGCTCCTATGGAGACTGGTGAAGGTGCAGCAAATGCAATGAAGCGTGCTCTTAAGAGTGCCGGTATGAATCCGACAGACATTGATTATATCAATGCACATGGAACATCCACACCTCTTAACGATCAGCAGGAAACCCGCGGCATGAAAGCTGTTTTCGGTGAACATGCTTATAAACTGAATATCAGTTCTACAAAGTCAATGATAGGTCACCTTCTTGGTGCGTCCGGTGCTGTTGAGTTTATAACTTCAGTACTGACTATAAAAGAGGGTATCATTACGCCTACCATTAATTATGAAGATCCTGATCCGGAGCTGGACTTGAACTACACACCCAACACTTCAGTTGAGCGTGACGTAAAAGCCGTATTGTCCAACTCATTCGGTTTCGGCGGTCATAATGCTTCGCTCGCTATACGTAAATATTTAGGGTAATGAAAATTAACCTATTTGGTAAAATCAAAGGCGCTCTTTCTCCGAAAAGGAGGAAGAGCGCTTCTTCTTTGCCGAATCGTGAACCAACTCCATTGGAGAAGCGTATCGGCTACTATTTCCGTTCTGCAGAGATTATGAATCATGCGCTTGCACACAGGTCACATGCGGTTTCTGAGAGCGACAATCTGCTTCTGTCAAATGAACGACTTGAATTTCTTGGTGATGCCCTTCTTGGTTTTGTAGCTGCTGATTATCTTTATCACAGATATAACAAAAAGCTCGAAGGTGAGTTGTCTCGCATAAAGTCAGTTATTATCAGCAGAAAAGCGCTTAAGACCGCGGCAGATAAGATAACACTGTCTGACAGTCTGCTGCTTTCAAAGGCGGAAGAAAAAACAGGCGGCAGAACAAGGTTTTCAATAAATTCAAATGCGTTCGAAGCATTAATTGCCGCTATCTACTTAGATGGTGGCTTTGCACCGGCTAAACTGTTTATTGAGCGCTTTGTGTTAGTCCATCTGGATGAACTGCTTGCCGCAGACGAAATGATGAATTTTAAAAGCATATTGCTGGAAAAAGTTCAGGCGAAGGGCGATGATACTCCAAAGTATGTTGTAAAGCGCGAAAGCGGCCCTGATCATGACAAAAACTTTGAGATTGCAGTTGTCTTCGGATTTCGAGAGCGCGGATTCGGAACCGGCAAAACCAAAAAAGAGGCGGAACAGCTCGCTGCCAAAGACGCCCTGCAGAATAGTAAGAACTTCGAAGAATAGATCCTATTTCCCGTAAACCAGTTTGCCGCCGATGTTGCCCAGGACTGTGTATACAGCCATAGCTCCGTTAAGGAGTGAAAAGTATATAAGATAAGTCACGGAGATAGTTGTGGAAGTTGTACTAAAGCCGTGAAGTAAAAGGGCGCCGGTGCAAACAACAACGAGTAGCAGCGAAAGTTTAACCTTTATAGAAATCTGTAGATAGGGTCTTCCTCTGTATCTTTTCTTCCAGTCAATGACTCCCGTGAGAAAGGTTATTAGCCCGGCAATTAATGAAACAAATACCATCATGATTCCTGCTCTGTCAAAATTATGCCAAACAGGAATAAATGCAAGTTCAGTGATGAAGGCGATTACAGACGCAATTATTGCAATTGGCATGGTCCCTATTGAGAAATGGGTAAGAATCGAATGGAGACGGAAGCGAAGTTGAGAACGTTTATTTTCGACAGCATGAACTACTGGCAGAATGTGACCATTTGAAATAACAATCGCCATTACTGCTCCGCAAACAGGACAAACGGTGTAGCCATCTTTATCTCTATCAGCTAGAGAAAGCGTAAGATGACATACAGGGCAGTTGTAGGATCTATCGGTCGTCATAAAATTCATCGTCCACGCAAGAGTTGACCGGCAATGATTGAGCGTTGTATTTCGCAAGTGCCTTCGTATATCTGGTAAATTTTTGCATCACGCATAAGCTTCTCAACAGGCATTTCATTTGTATATCCGTAACCGCCGAATATCTGTACCGCCTCAGTAGCCGCTTTCATGGCCGTATCTGCAGCGAAAACTTTTGCCATTGCAGCCGCTTTTGTATTGTCTATGCCGTTATCGTGCAATGAAGCGGCGCGCCATGCAAGAAGGCGTGCTGCTTCTATTTCGGTTGACATATCTGCAAGTTTGAAGCTGATGCCCTGGTAGCTGATAAGCTTCCGGTCGAATGCCTTTCTGGTTTTGGAATACGCAAGTGCAAGTGAAAGCGCACAGCGGGCGACACCGACAGCTGCAGCAGCAACAAGCGGGCGGGTCAGGTTGAAGGTTTTCATGCAGATGGAAAAGCCATCGCCTTCATTGCCGACCATATTTTTTTCATCGACTACTGCATCTTCAAACTGGAGACGAACTGTATTTGAACAGCGCTGTCCCATATTAATTTCTTTTGGCCCCTTTATGATTCCGGCTGTGTCAGCGGGTACAATAAATGCTGTCGGTCCTTTTTCTGTTTTAGCAAGAACGAAATACCATGATGCAACTCCGCCGTTTGTAATCCACCATTTTAATCCGTTGATGGCCCATTTGCCGTCTCTAACGCGTCTAGCTTCCGTCTTGACGCGGGAAACATCGGAACCTGCATCGGGCTCTGTAACTGCATATGCAGCGAAGGAGAGTTTTTCTGTCATGGGTTTCAGGAAACGGTTCTTTTGATCATCCGAACCGGCAATTATAAGAGGTGCCTGTGCAAGACTATTTGCCTCTATGGCTGTTGCTATACCGGAACAGGCAGCTGTCAGCTCTTCGGCTAGGATGGCGCATTCCAGAGTAGTTCTGCCGGGGCCGCCATACTCTTTTGGAATGTGTGAATTCATAAGACCAGCGGCAAAGGCTTTTTTTAATATGTCAATTGGGAAATCTCCGGAACGGTCATATTCAGCTGCTTTCGAAGCAATTTCCTCTTCAGCGAACTTTCTTGCTTTTAATTGAAGCTCTGTTTGTTCAGCGGTTAGGCTAAATTCTATCATAAAGTTCATCCTGCTGCTGCGAACGGGCAGCTTCTTTAATTGAATTGGTGATGTCAAATTTTAATGAGGCCTCTTTGTCATTAGAGAAACTCTCTTTTCCTGCAAATTTACCATGTGTGATGACGATGCCCATGAGTGTTACTGCAATAGAGAGAGTTGGTGCCAGAAAAAGGGCCGCTAATTTGTAAAGTATATGCTGCGGGACATTGCCTGAAGTGATAATTATTGAAGAGCACATTGAGGTGACAACAATAAAGAGCAGGAACGAAAGAACAGTTTTAATTATGAAAGGTTTCGACCAGTTAGTGTATTGCTGATTTCGAGTAATCCATCCAGTTAGTATTACTGGAGCCATTGTAAGTAGTGCAACAAACAGCAGAAAGGAGTGAATAAAGTGGTCGTAAAAGAATATCAAGGAGAGGGGCACTGCACCAGATGGAATGTGAGACATTATGGAATGGATGTGAAGATCGGGAATTTTAATTTTCATTATAGTCAAAATAACTATTTATAAGGATAAAAAATAACTTGCTTATTTCCTATCAAATTAGTATGATATAGTTGAATAAGGTTAACTTAATAAACGAAAGGATACGTTATGGTACTCGTAGGAAAAAAAGCCCCCGATTTTGTCGCTTCAGCTGTTCTGGGCGATAACACTATTGTAGATAATTTCAAATTTTCAGAGCAGATAAAGGGAAAATATGCCCTTCTGTTCTTTTATCCCTTGGATTTCACCTTTGTATGTCCATCAGAAATTCTTGCATTTGACCACAGATTGGCTGCATTCAAAGAAAAGAATGTCGAAGTTATAGGTGTCAGTGTTGATTCGCACTTTACCCATCTTGCATGGAAGAATACTCCTGTAGAGAAGGGTGGTCTAGGTAAGGTTGGCTTTCCTCTTGTAGCAGACCTGACAAAGTCGATTGCAAAAGATTATGATGTTCTTACCGGCGAAGCAATTGCCTTACGCGGAACATTCCTGATTGATAAAGAGGGTGTTGTGCGCCATCAGGTTGTAAATGATCTTCCGTTGGGACGTAATATTGATGAAGCAATCCGTATGGTTGATGCATTGCAGTTTTTCGAAAAGCATGGCGAAGTCTGTCCGGCAGGATGGAATAAGGGTAAAGCAGGTATGAAGGCTTCTCCTGACGGAGTTGCAGATTATTTGGCCAAGCATAGTAAGGATTTGTAAAGACCGGGGTTTCTTAGATCACAGTCCCCGAGGGAATTACAGCTCCTGAGGGGATTATTGTTATTCCGTCCCGAATCCAAAAGTTGTCATTTTTGATTTCAGTGCCGCTTTTTTGTCTGTTGATTGTAACGTTATCGCCTATCCTTGCATTTCTGTCAATAATGGCATTAGTTATGCTGCAGTTACTGCCGATACCCATTGGTGGTATAGCACCTTTTGATGAGGTCCATTTTGTTAAGACCTGTTCACCTTCATAGAAATCGGCGCCAAGCATAACAACAGAATCGAGTTTTGCACCTTTTTCGACAATGCTTCTCTCGCCTATGACAGAATTTGAAATTTTCTCTGCAGAAATATCGCAGCCGGTGTTTATGAGTGTGTTTTGAACATTTGTCTGGTTGATTCTGCTTGGCGGAAGCGGTTGTGCATTTGTAAAGAAAGGGCGGCGTGGGCTGAATAAATCTATTGGCGGATTTGATCCGGCAAGAGAAAGGTTTGCTTCGAAAAATGATGGTACAGTTCCGATATCTCTCCAATAACCTGAAAAAGGGTAGGCCATCACCTTGAACTTATTAATAGCATTAAGAAGAACCTCGCGACCGAAGTCAGTTTCATTTTTATTTTCGAGTGCTTTAAGAAGTATATCGGGCTGAAAAACATAAACACCCATATTTGCAAGGCATCTGTCTCCCTCGAAGGTTCTTCCATAAGGAGCAAAATGGCCCGGGTCTGCTCTGAACTGTTTTAGAGTTTCCGGATCCTTTGGTTTTTCTGCAAATGCTTTAACTGCTCCGCGTCGATCAACATTTATCAATCCATATCTGGATGCTTCGCTCATTGGTACAGGAGAAGCGGCAATAGTTATGTCAGCACCGGTCATTCGGTGATAGCCTATTAAATCAGAATAGTTCATGTTGTAGAGATGGTCGCCTGAAAGGATCAGCATCTGTTCAAACTGATAGTATGTAGTGTGCTTGAGTGTCGCTCTAACAGCATCTGCAGTTCCCTGAAACCAGTCTGCGGCGGAGGCTGTCTGTTCAGCAGCCAAAATGTCAACAAAACCGTTTGAAAAGGCATCGAAACGGTATGTCTGCATAATATGCCTGTGCAAACTCGCAGACATAAACTGAGTGAGTACAAATATTCTGTTAATGCCTGAATGAATGCAATTGCTTACAGGAATATCAATGAGTCTGTATTTGCCCAGGAAGGAAAGAGCAGGTTTTGCTCTTTCAATCGTGAGCGGAAAAAGGCGTGTGCCTCTACCGCCGCCAAGAATTACAGCGGTTACATCCTTCATTAGATATTTATCTCACCGTTAAAGACTTCAACAGCAGGTCCGGTCTTGAAAACGGGCGAATCATCGGTTGCCCATTCGAGAACAAGATCGCCCCCGCGCAGATGGTTCAATATCTTCCGATTGGTAAGTCCGCATAGAACTCCGGCAACACATACAGCTGAAGCGCCGGTTCCGCAGGCGAGGGTTTCGCCGGAACCGCGTTCCCAGGTGCGCTGCTTTACTTCATCTCTTGAGATAATCTGAATAAACTCAACATTGGTTCTGCGCGGGAAAAGAGGGTGGTTTTCTATAACCGGCCCATACTTTTCAACAGGAAACTTCTCTGTATCTTCGACAAATATGACGCAGTGAGGGTTACCCATTCCAACAGCTGTAAATTCAAATTCACGATCAAGTGCTGTTAACTTATTACGAATAACAGGCCCCTTTTCCGCTTTTACAGGTATCTCTGCTGGTGCAAGAAATGGCTTACCCATATTTACCTTCGCAGAAACAGCTGCGCCGTTTTCTATTGTTAATTCAATTCTCTTTATGCCGGCGCCTGTCTCAATATCGAGAGTTGTCTTTCTGGAAATGGAGTGGTCATAGACATACTTTGCTACGCAGCGTACGCCATTTCCGCACATTTCAGACATTGACCCGTCTGCATTGTACATAATCATCTTTGCATCGGCCTTATCGGATGGCGCAATGAGAATTAGTCCGTCTGCGCCTATGCCAAAATTTCTATTTGATACAGCAATAGCTGTTCTGACAGGATCCGGCACCTTTTCTTCAAAAAGGTTGATATATACATAGTCGTTTCCGGCGCCTTGCATCTTTGTAAACTTCATATTAGAATCCTCGCAATGTATTGTTAAGAATAATTTCCGTTAGTGAACCAATCGCAATTTTAAGTCCAGCTTCCTCTGTGCCCCCGGTAAAAGGGTATGAGCCGGAAGCAGAAAGTTTCTGTTTATACAGAGAGGCGTTTTCTTTCGTGTCGAAGAAGTCCACTTCTACAGTAAGCGTAACTTTATAAGAGCGTACATTGCCTGAAACGTCGTAATCATCAGGTGTAGTTGTATAATCGACAATAGTAAGCTTGAGTGAGGCATCACCATCAGCTCTGCGGATTTCGGCAACGTTCACGGATTGGAAAGCCTGCCAGATTTGTTCTCTTATCCGCTCTTCGAGTCCAGCCTTTGCGGTGAGATTATCAAACAACGGTATTGAGACCGACTTAATATGTGCCGGAAGTGAGGTGCCGCTGAACGAGTAACGCATGCATGCAGAGGAAAACAGTACCGTAAACAGCGTTAATGTTAGAATTTGTAAAAGTCGTATCATGTATAAAAGATACATTGATCCGTTACTCTTTCGCTATTTCCCTCTATAGCGTTCCTTGTAGGGATCGGGATATGAAAGAAAGAGTTTACCGGCGATAAAGGCGAAGGTCTCATTTGCTTTTAACAGCGGAATTATTTCATGGTTTTCACATTTTGCGTGAGGATTGAAAATATTCATCAGCGCAGCCATTTCATGAAATATCTTTTCGATACTTTCAGGCAGCAAATGGTCTTTGTCTGTTTTATAGAGCTTGAAAACATTAGAGGCTGTTTTTCGGATATTATGATGGTCGTGTAACAGCTTTTTATGAAGATCTCTGTATTGATTTCGTTCAGCGGAGCTGGAAATAACAGGATCTTTCTCCTTACCGAAAACTGCCAATGCAGGGAACAAAACATTTTCTTCAAACTTCAAATGGCTCTCAAGTTCATTTCTGTAAAAACTGTAATATTTTTCCCAGGCTGACTGAGCAATATCTTTGTCAAAAGAGTCAATAACACTGTTGATCTGATTGGAAAATTTAGAGATATCATCGTGGAAGGTAACAACTGTCGGGATAATATCAATTTTCGGTTTGAAAATCGAATTAGATTCACTATTCATCGCAGAGTAATATAGGTCATTCAGGGTATTATCAGCCACCTAATAGGTATTATGCCGAATATTACCGCTTCTAAAATTGATATATGTTGCCGGCACCTGTACTAATATTATTTTAGATATGGATGGCTTGGTCTGTATCTAAACCCTTTATTAGTGAGGTTACAAAGTCTAATGTCCGAAAGCCGAATACCCTACGCGCTGCTTCCCGTTTCCGGTGTTATGCTGATAATTGCAGCTTTTAACGGCGGCACTCTTCCATTTGGCTTTGTTCTATTCTCAGCTTCCCTGTTCATCTTCTCATTTATCTTCCTTGTTAGGGAGGAAATAAGAATTCATAAGCAGATTGCTTCCGAGGCGGATGCACTGCAGAATAAGCTGATTGAAAGTTTCAACGAGATTTTGCGGGAGAATTCAGCTGATATCGGTCTTGCAGATACACTTGGAATTCTGGAAAATGAATCGCCAGAAGAGGTTCGGTTTAAAGGAATATTTGCACAGCTGGAGTTTACGAGGGGCCTTTTCAATCGTCAACTCAATCTTTTTAGAGCCAAGAATAAAACAATCAAGGATTTAAATGATCGAATCCTCTTTTCAAAGCAACAGCTTGAGGCCGTTTTCGATGCTCAGGCCGAAGCTATCTGCATGCTCGACAGTAATCTGAAAATTTTCCGCCTCAACAAGGCATATTCTGTTCTTTGCGGAAAGCCTTTAAAGCAGCTTATCGGCGAAGAGAGCAGTAGAATGGTGCCGGTCAATGGAATTGACTTAATAAAACGAGCTGCGCAGCAGGTTTTTGAAACAGGACAATCATCAGCACCTATACAGCTTGAAACAACTGCTGAATCAAACAGGCGGTTTTTTACTTACAGAGCATTTCCAATTTTTGAGGGCGAAAATGTCGCCTTTGTTCTTGAGCATTACCGCAACATAACTGAAGAAAAAAGAATGAATGAGCAGTTGATTCGTTCTGCCAATTTGGCCAGTATCGGAACAATGATCGCAGGCATCGCTCATGAAATGAATAATCCTCTTTCCGGAATTTCAGGTACAGCAGCGAATATGGTGAGTATGCCGGATACTTACGGACTTAATCCAAAGGGCAAGGAAAGATTACAGGATATCCTGGAATCAGCATCACGTGCAGAAAACATTCTGAAGGGCCTTCTTGATTTATCGCGGAAAAAAGAGGCTCAGTTTGTAATAATGAATATTGTTCCTGCAATCGAAAAGGCAGCGCAATCCATTCACATAAATGGATATGGCCATATCAGACGAACTATCTTCATAGAGCCCGGTTTTAGTCCTGTTGTCAATTGCGATTCATCACGTGTTACACAGGTCTTCATTAACCTCATTTCCAATGCTTCCCTTTCGGTTCTTGAACTTGAGAATAGAGAGCGGCTCGCAGGCCGTGAAGGTTATCAGCCGGAAATCAGGATATCAATCCGAAAGCGCGGCAATTATGTTGGAGTGAGTGTTACTGATAATGGGCTTGGAATCGATCCTGATAAATTAGGTCAGGTCTTTGATCCTTTCTTCTCAACACGGCCGACAGGACAGGGTACTGGACTTGGTCTTTCAATCTGTCAGAAGATAATGATGGAGCATAACGGCAGACTTGTAATAGATAAACATGACAGAGGAGAAACCTGTTTTACTGCGGAATTTCCTTCAGCGTCCGCAAATTAATCGGGAATAAAAATGAACAACAAGAGAATACTTATTGTAGATGATGAAAAGCTGGTTCGTCAGATGATTGCTGATTATCTTGAGCGGGACTACGAAATCGTCACTGAAGAGAATGCTGAAAATGCCCTTCTTCGAAATGATCTTGATTCATTCAAGCTTGTAATATCTGACATTAACATGCCGGGAATGCCTGGTTATGAGTTCTTAAGCGAGGTTAAAAAACGCAATCCTTCTGTTAGAACAGCGCTGATAACTGCCTACGATGTTGACGATTATGTAAGAATGGCTAAAGAGAACGGAATTACAAACATTATTGCTAAGACTGTACCGTTCAATTTTGCTGAGCTTGGAACAATTGTAAAGGGGCTGATAACCGGAGATATTTTTGGTCTTGATAAACACATGAAGAGCGGGTATCGCGTTCTGAAAGAATATGAGATCCGCGGTTCAGCAGATGCCAAGAGTGTACGCGAAGATGCACTTAAAACACTTCAGGCGGAAGTAGGTTCAACCGGCGAACTCCGGCTCGTTCTAGATGAAGTTGTAACAAATGCTCTTTATCATTCCGTAAAAGATGATGCTGGGAACGAAAAATACAGAGAGTTTGCTCAGGTTGATTTACTGCCGCACGAAAGTTTCACCCTTGCCTGTGCAATAGATGAAGAGAAGTATGCGGTTTTTATAACAGATAAACAGGGCACGCTGACAAAAGATATTGTATTGTATAAAATCGATAGACATATCAGAGGTGAAGGTGTTCTTGATGATTCAGGTCGTGGCCTTTTTATGTCTCGCATCTTTGCCGACCGGTTTATAGTAAATATTGATCCAGGTAAACGGACCGAAATTGTAATTATAAACTACCGTACGCCGGCTTACCACGGCTTTAAGCCGCTCTATATTAACGAGCTGTAATGTTTCAAAAATTAAGTCCAGCACTCAAGGTAGCAATTAGCTTTCTTGGTGTCATTTCCATAGGGTCACTTTTACTTAAGCTTCCTTTTGCATTGGAACGTGGAGCAGCTCTATCCTGGATAAATTCTTTTTTTGTTGCAACATCAGCCACCTGTGTAACAGGGCTTTCACCAATAAACATTAGTTCAACGTTTTCATATTTCGGTGAAGCCGTTATTCTCCTGTTGATGCAGATAGGCGGGACAGGCGTGATGGTGCTCTCATCATATTTTTATCTCTCCCTTGGACGAAATGTCTCTATGCGGCAGAAAATGCATCTGCAGGAGACTTTTGCAGGTGACTATGATGTAAACTGGCGTACTCTTGTTAGAGCGGTTGTCCACTATGTACTGGTTATTGAAGGAGTATGTGCCCTTATCCTTGCCCTGCTTTTTCTACCCCATCATTCGGTGGCTGAATCAATATATTACGGGATATTCCATTCGGTTTCTGCATTTTGTAATGCCGGCCTGGCGCTGTTTTCTAACAGTTTTGTATCGTTCAAATCCAATACGGCAATAAATGTTGTCATGATGTTTCTAATAGTATCTGGTGGAATGGGTTTCTTTGTTATGTGGGAAGTAAAAGAGTGGTTTAAACATCGTAAAAGCAGATTCAGAATTTCACTTCACACGAAAGTTGTTTTACTCACATCTCTTTTTCTTATCGCTGGGGGAGCGGTTGCCATTTGGCTTTTGGAAATGAACAATCCTGAAATGGGTTCCACCTATATCGGCCGTTTTCTGCCGGCATTTTTTCAGTCTGTGACATGCAGAACTGCTGGATTTAATTCAGTGGATTTTTCCTTTCTTGGTAATGATACTGTTCTACTCATGATGTTCCTTATGTTTATCGGAGCATCACCAGGTTCCTGCGGTGGAGGCATAAAGACCACTACTACTGCGGTTATAGTGGCTCTTTTCTGGTCCCGTCTCCGCGGTAGAAGTAAGACGAATATTTTTAAAAGAACTCTTTCAGCCGATCTTATCGGCAGAAGTCTGGGTATTGCTGTTGCTGCTGCATTGATTTTAATTGTCGGAAATGTTCTGCTCATGATGACAGATATCTCGCATGGTCACTATGAGCGTGGACGTTTTGTTGAGTTTCTGTTCGAAAGTATATCTGCTTTAGGAACTGTAGGTCTCTCTCTGGGAGTTACTGCTAAGTTAAGTGGTGTCGGTAAAACGGTAATCATGCTGCTGATGTTTTTCGGAAGGGTTGGTGTTATGGCTATGTTTCTTCAGGCTGTAAGTTCACAGAAAGACACTTCAATAGAGTATGCAGGTGAAGGTGTAATGATTGGTTAAGGTTAGATGGAGGATTATTTATGAAAAAATTTACAGTTATTGGTCTATCAACTTTTGGACAGGAACTTGCAGTCAATCTGTATAAGATGGGCAATGAAGTTGTAGTAATAGATCGAAACAGAGATAAGATTCAAGAGGTAAGTAAACATGTCTCAACAGCAATTGTTGCTGACATTAAGAGCAAAGAGAGCCTAAAGACCCTTGAGCTTGATAATATGGATGGCATCGTTGTAAGTACGGGCTCTCTTGCAAATACAAGCATTCTTGTAACGCTCTTTTTGAAAGAGCTTGGCGCAAAGAACATTATTGTTAAGACTATGGATGATGATCATGCCAAAATTTTGAAAAGGGTCGGAGCTGATCAGGTTATTAATCCTGAGATGGATATGGCGCAGAACCTTGCTGCAAAACTAAATGCTCCGAACTTCCTGGAGTTTGTCAGACTTTCAGATGATTATAACATTGTTGAAATCGCCCCTCCATATGAATTCCATGGGAAAACCCTGGGTCAGCTTGAGATGCGAAAGAAGTATAATGTTACTGTAATTGGTGTGAGAGATGTGATTACTGAGAAGTTTACAGTTACTCCTGGCCCTGATTATGTTGTCAAGGATTCAGATGTGCTGATAGTTATTGGTACAGAGGCAGATCTTAACAGATTGAAAGCTGAGAAGTGAGGTACCCTACAGGTGCCGTGTGTCAAAAAGAAATCTGAACACCCAAATTTGGCACAAAGGTGAATCCGGAGAAATCTGCATACTCATTCTTAAATAAAGTGTATTTGCCGTAATTCTGGTAATATGTAGACAATCCAATTAGTGCGTAAAAAGGTTTATATCCCGCCCTTAAGTTGAATATCAATCCGTATGTGTTATATGAGTTTTTTCCATGCGGAACATCGTTAACTTCCTGAAGAACACCTGATACAGTTTCGTATATCAAATTAGGCGCATAGTCAAAAACAACCCATGTTCTTCCGAAACATAGGCCATATGCGAAAGAACCATATTTCTCTTTTTCTCCAAAGGAGTTGCTTAAGATAAAAGGAATTAGAATGTCTTTACGTTTAATTTCATACTTCAGAAGGCTTTGCAGCTTTCCAAGATAGGAAGGCAGCTCATAGCTTTGTGAGGAATATTGGAGGCCAATACTTCCATAGAATTTATCAGCTTTGTTTAAGATTTGATACCTGGTGTCTAAAACATGAACACCTGAAGCCCAGGTATAGCCGATATCAAGGTTTTTAATCAGGCCATACCTTACATAAAAATCAATGTTGTGTCCAACTGGATCCAGAGAGTACATAGTCAATGCACGTATCTGTTTATTGAAAGTTGTATCGACAATGATGGAGTCTCTATTAATTGTTTTGTCGACAGCATCTTTAAGGGAGCCGAAAATTTCTTTGTTGGTTTCGGTTGGTATGTTAAAACTGTAGTTGCCGCCGAACTTTACTTTGCCTTTTGAGGTTACTTTGCCGGAATGAATAACGTTTCTGGGTGCTGTACAATTAGAAAGAAATAAAGAATATAAAAGTAAAGATAAGATTACGAGGCAGAGTTTGGTTTTCATATAAAACAAAAATATTCTAAGGCCATGTAAAACCACAACATTTTTGTCAGTTTTGGGCACACAGGTTACGGGTGGGTAGGATATCATTTTTCAATTGCGCCAGAAATCAGGACGCTACGCAACGTTTTGCCAACATTACCAAAAATAGGTTCGCCGGAAAGTTCGGTTTTAAAAAAATAGCCGGAACCGACAGATCTTAAACCCTCTCTGCATGGAAAATTACAAAGTGCGATTTGCCAAAGTGGGTATGTCTGCCCGTTGTCAAAGTTACCACTGATTAACCCTTTGGTGTTGATGCTATATCTTTCGAGCAGGCCGGCAGGATAGCCGTCTACACTATCGACAGCAATTGTGGTTGGTGAATAAAATTGGTAAATACCCTCGAAAGATCCTGGTTTTCCCCATTTTATTGTAAACTGAACGGTGTCATTTCTATTGTTTGCATTAAGGAATTTAATCTGGTTACTCAAGCTGATTTTACCGAAAGAAGATGGTGAGCCATCTGTAGCAAATATTATTTCATCGTGGCTACCGTAAAACAATGAGTCCCCGCTGGATGTTAATATTTGCCACAGCCAGACTGATGGTTGATTTTGATCAGTCCCAGTTAGCCGCAAAGTTAATACATGTGCCGCACCAATTTTATCATAAACTGTGAATGGAACATTAATAATCCTTCTGTCCCTGGCTTCTTGTAGCTGTGTGACAACCATATTACTGTTGAATGCTGATGGAGCTGCGGTAGTTGGATTACTATTCGTAGCTTGAAGGTTAAAGATATTTATGCTAAAAGCTGTCTCGGGTTGACCTCTAAGTACGATTGCCCCTTCCGGAATGAGGTAGTACTCAATTCTTGCGCTATTTACAGAAACAGAGAAATTGTTTTCAATGGTGCCATCCCGTTCAGGTAAATTCAGAACATCTTGAATGTACGTAGTTATTTCCTTCATAGTAGTACTGGTTCCCACATCTGTTCCAACATCTGTTTGAAATGTTGATCCGTTTCTTGATACCTTGCCAATTAATGCAGATATCTGAAGTTTGTCGCCCTGTTCAAGGTCGATAAGGTCACCCTTAGCCGTAAAGATCTGAGCTACAGGCGGACCGCTCAAACTTACTCCGGCGTTATCATAGGTCATAGGATTAAAAAGATTGTCAGTTAGTTTTGCGGGCCTAAACAAACGACTTGACGCGTCGGAGTAGGAACCAACTGCTATGTCAGATTGGAAAGAGAAAGCGCTGCTGACGTAAGTTCTGGAAATTGGTCTATCGCTGCTTACAGTAAGATTTCTGATTGATTGTGAACTGCCTGCATTATTAGCAACACGAACCTGTCCATCTGGCATTATAGCAACATGAGCATCAGAAGCGTTTGATCCAGCGCCGCCTCGCCATGAGCTACCGGTCAAAAAATGTTCCATTGCTAAAAGTAACTGCTGAATAGTGCTAACACGATAATCTGTAGTCGAACCACCGACAATACCTGCTTGCAAAGGATCTTCGATGACTAGAAAACTACCAGTAATTGTTTCATCGTTCATGCCATCATTTATTGTTGCTGTAACTTTCATAACATCTCCAATTTTGATGAGCAAATTCTCACCTTTAGAATTGTAAATAGATGTTAGATTTGTTGAGCCGATTACTCCCTGATCTGTTGCTATGTCCGCGAATGTAAGAGAAGCTGCTGAATGGGCACTTGTAGCGACGGAATAGACACCATAATTGTTGTCGTTGCTGCTTTGAGCGCCAAGAGAAAGTGTGTTAAATTCATCTGCACGATGGAAGAATGGTTGTGTATAAAGAATTGTTCCGAGACCCTCTTTATCGCCATTAATGTTTCCTTTAAATGAAACTTCAGTAGTCGCTTTAGGCTTTGATATAGTGTTAATCGGTTGAATTTTTATTGGTATAGCCTTCTCAAATTGAAAAGTATCAACAGTATCTCTGTTGAAGATTGGCCAACCTAATAAAGTTGGTCCGTTAAATTCTTTTATTGGTTGTCCATTCTTATCTAAAAAGAATGAGCCCGGTTTTCGTAGGAAGAAAAACTCATCATCTTTTTTCATAGCGAAAAATGCGGTGCCATTAATTGCCATATCCCAACTGTTGCCGGTTGTGCAGATTACTCCTGCTTTGAAGTATTCACGTAATTCAGCTGCGGCCAAAGTGTCGGAGTTTGTAGAAGGGCCGGTTAGGTTGTCATCCTTTGAGCAGCCGCAAATAAGTAAAGTTAAAGTAATAAGGAATATAATTCCCTGTTTGTTGCACAAATTTCTCATATGGTTTCGATTCTTTGCAAAAAGGATGTGAATTTTCATTTTGGATAATGACAAGCAATATTTATGCCATTGTTGTCAACGTGTTTTTATGGTAAGGTTACCTGTAGGGTACGGTCGCGACCGTACCCTACAGGTACCCCTGTTTCCTTAGATCTTCCGGAATGATATTGTGCTTCTTGAAATTCCTATAGCATGTCTTTCTGGTCGCACCAAGTTCTTCCGCAACCTTGCTGACCAGACCGTTGTGTTTCTTCAGTAGTTCCATCCAGTTGTTACGGCTCATGGTGTTGAGATGATAGTTTTCTCTCTTTGTGCGCCGTAGAGACGCAGGAATGTTTTCACCTTCCTCAAGTTGTATTGACTCTTCAGTTATCATATCGCCAGAGGTAAACAGCATTGCTTTTTGAATAATGTTTCGCAGCTCACGGATGTTGCCGGGCCAGCTGTAGCTGATAAGCTTCTGATAAGCTTCGGCTGTAAGACCTTTTATCGACCTACCGAGAGAATGGTTGAGCTGCTTAAGGAAATGGGTACATAGTTCAGGAATATCTTCAACTCTATCTTTCAATGATGGCAGTTGTATTGTGATGACATTTATTCTGAAAAGTAAATCTTCTCTAAAAAGCCCTTGAGTTATTAATGATTTTAGAGGAACATTTGATGCAGTAACCAATCTTGCATTAAGAGGGATTGGCGTTGTGCCACCAAGCCGGTATATTGTCATATCCTGGAGCACATTTAAGAGTTTGGCCTGAACGTTTCGTGGAATGTTGCTGATTTCATCTATGAAGATCGTTCCGTTCTGTGCCTGCTCAAAGCGGCCGATTTTTCTTTCTGTTGCACCGGTAAACGCGCCGCGCTCATGACCGAAAAGTTCGCTTTCTATTAGTTCCGACGGCAGAGCTGAGCAGTCAATCTTAACAAATAAACCGTCGCGTCCGCTCTCTTCATGGATGATACGTGCAATTACATCTTTGCCGGTACCCGTTGCGCCTTCAAGCAGAATTGGAGCCGGAGATGCTGAGACAAGGTTTATTTTTTCACGTATGCTAATTGTCTCTTTGCTGGAGCCGATGAAAGGTGAACCGATCTGAGTTGGGCTTGTAAGCATGGTTTTCAGCTCTTCCCTTTTTTTCTTTTCCTGTCTGTATCTGTTTCTGTAAAGAATAGCTCTCTGTTCAATTTCACTTACATCGGTAAGCGCAAAGCCTAAAACATCTTTAAAGGTTGAGGTGAATGCGATATTGTGAAAGCGATTCAGAAGAAAAACACGTCCTGGTAAATGGTTTAATTTTACAAGTGATCCACCTTTATCGTCATCTGCCATCTTCAAAACTGGCCGGATTTGAACTTCAATCTTATCGACAATGATATTGGTGCCAGGCCGAGTCATGATCTGCAGTCCGTTATCACAATTTCTTTCTATATCAGGATCGTAATATCTTGCCGCGATTTTGTTGTTCATTGAGAGAGAAATAAATTTGTCAGCGATGGATAAGGTTAAAGTGATTTTACCGACGGGAAGAGAGCCCTGCGTAACTTTGAGGAAATTACCATTATGTTTTATGGTAAATGATTCTTCTTTAAATGATTTGCCGGCCTGATAGGTGTGGTTATCGGAATTGCTGGAAATGAGTTCATTCGGAGCTATTGATAATATCGGCCCATCACCGTTGATTATAGAGCATGATACGGATAAACGGACATCTGATGCTTCTGTGTCGACAGAAACTGGAATTTTCATGAAAGTAAATGCATCTGACATGTTTTTAATTTCAAACTTCTCTTCAGATATGTAGGTTGTATTCCATTCTTTATCCGCGACGGCATCAATTTTACGAAAATACGTTTCCTGCATGGAGAGAGGGGTCGGATCCATGAAATCATGTAAAGAGCTTCCGACAGAGTTTCGTATTGTATCGGCCTCTCTCTTTGATAAGCCGCGCAGCAGTTTGTTATTGAATCCCCGAAGTCTGTCTTTGGTGTCAGCATAGAGAATGATATTGTTGTTTGTAAAGTTAATGTTCGGGAGATATTTACCAAGGGAGACTTTGCCTAACAGTGTGCCGTCTTCCATGTTGTATGTATGAAGCAGTAGGTAGGGTATGTTTGTATAATATCCAAGGTGATGCAGGATCTCAGCTGAGAAAGTACTTTTAAGATAAATCGGTCCTCTGAATTTACGCAGAGCCTCATTTACGGTTGATGCTTCCGGCAGTGAAAAGAGAGAGAATATGTTTTTCTCACGTGCGAAAATTGTTTTGGCTATCGGCAAATGGTAAAAAGGATTATCAAAAAGCGGTTCGATGAAACCTTTGGGGTCTATCTTGTAAAAGAGGTTTTCCTGATTTATTATTTCTGGTTGTAGAATGTTTTCCATTGATATATGATAATTGTTTAAATGTATGAAAGCAATAGATACGAGTCTATGGTGTGTCTATGTGGTGTCTTTTGTGTCTTGGGGTGTTTTTTAAAAGAAATTTAATGATATTCTGTGGCATTGCATTTGCGTTATAAATAAAATAGCATATACTTAATAACATGTAGCGATATATGGAGGCCTAAATCATGAAAAGACTTACTTTAATTTTAACCTTGTGGCTTGCAGCTTTGCTTCCTGCCGCTGTGACTTTTGTCTCTTCGCCAAAACTTACAACGGATGGGACAAATAAGCTCTTTGCAGAGTTTGCCGTAAGTGAATCCACAGATGTTGAGGTCTCGATAATTGATCTCAGGGACTCCGCAATAATTCGCCATCTGGCAGCAGGAAGATTAGGGGGAAACGCCCCTGCACCTCTGGCAAAGGGAACATTAACGCAAAAGATTGAATGGGATGGTAAGGATGATTTTGGATTTGCTGTTTCTGCACCTGAGCAGATGAAAGTACGTGTTAGGGCAGGTATGGGGGTTGCTTTTAAACAATATGCTGGGGTTAACCCATATTTGTCTGCTAATAATGAGGGGATATTTGGTCTCGTTAAGGGTGCTGGAAATACAATGTACG
>JAEUSG010000659.1 GCA_016788315.1 Fibrobacterota bacterium
ACCAGATCTGGTTAATACCATATGATGCCAGGAAGTATTTGGTGTCTTTGTACCCGAGTGTCCACTTATCGTATTTGCAGTAGTTCTACTGACAACATATTCAGGGATAGTGTCTTGCGTCCGGACATACATCACCAGGAATCTATTGTCTGGCGCCCCAGCACCAATAAGATAATTATTGGTCTTAACGACATCCTGTTTATACCATAAAGAGATAGTAATATCATCGATGTTACCTATATCGCCTATGTCGATATGATTGTTCACACCATCAAAATCGTAGGCGTTATTTGCATTTCCAAATCTGTCGGATATCAGACTAGCACCGCTAACAATTCCGTTATGGTTATTGCCGCTGGAATCGTTCGCATTTCCTGTGAAAGGATAATACGCAATTAGTCCTAGGACAGGATTGACAATAAGTTGAACTGCGCTACTTGTATCGCTTCCTTGATTATTTATAGCAACTACAGAATATAACCCGGTATCGCTCATGGATACGGATGATATAGTATAGCTTGCTAAAGTTGCACCTGAAATATCAACACCATTTTTTCGCCACTGGTATGTTGGTGTTGGTGTGCCTGAGGCTACGACCGTGAACGTCGCGCTTTGTCCGACCGTCTTAGTTTGCGCAGTTGGTTCGGTCGTAATATTCGGCGCAGTCGCAGCCGAAGCAGGATATCCATTCAAGCGGTAGAGTGAATCAATTTGAGCCGCACTCAAAGCTGCATTATAAATTCTAATATCATCCATGGCTCCATTAAACCATCCATCCGGATTATCATTTAAATATCCGATACAAAGAGGCGATACATTTTGATCCAGTCTTGCACCGGTAGCAGAAATGGTTTGAGAATCGACCAATACGCCATTTAAGAATGCCCTGGCTACCTTACCATCATATGTGCCCGCAAACATATACCATTGTCCAATTGCCAGATTAGCAGAAGAATGAGTCATTGGCAATTCCGACGAATTTACCTTAACTGCGAATCCCGTCTTTAATACATTCCACTCAGAGACCCAAGTCTTGTTTGTCCCTGACCAGCGGTTACATAGCACATTTGATTTACCATTGTCAGAAGTCAACTTCCCCCAGGCAGAGACAGTAATAGTTGAACAATTTAGACCAGCATCATAGGGAACATCTATCTTACTATTTGTTCCATTAAAATTATAAGCTGCATTTGAATTTCCAAAGCGATCTGCAATAAGTGTCAAATTTGCCAAGGTTCCATTTCTAGCATTACCACTTGAGT
>JAEUSG010000686.1 GCA_016788315.1 Fibrobacterota bacterium
GCCATGGGAAAAAGCGATGTTCAAAAAAAACCTGCTTATTGTAGGCAGCCTCTTTGCAGCCAGTGTGCCGTTGTTTATAATAACGCTCCTTTCAGCCTCTCGTGCCATGAAGATAGCAGGACTAGGTCACACGATGTCAGAAACCAGCGAGGACGGCTTCCGTGCAGCATCAGATGACTATACAAAACTACTTGGACTCACAGGTACAGCCGTAACACCGCTTCGGACAGCTGGCTCAGTAATACTCGATGGAACACGCTACGATGTTGTTTCAGACGGAAGCTACATTGAAAAAGATGAACAGATAAAAGTCATTGAGATTGTGGGAAATAGAATTGTTGTGAGTAAAGTGTAACAAATGAACAGTATATTTATTATCCTTACCATTGTTTTAGGGTTTATTCTCATACTCGCAGATTTACTTTTTATTCCAGGCGGCATTATAGCAATTACGGGCGGTGTATTCATTATTGGTGCCATAATTGCAGCATGGAAAACTCTCGGTGGCGATGCAGCTCTATGGATAACTGTCGCGAGTATCTTCATCTCTGTTGTCATTGTTTTTTTAAGTGTAAAACTTAAGCTATGGCGGATATTTGTTAGCAAAGATTCTCAAAACAGAGAAGATGGTTTTGTTCCAACGTCGAATGAACTAGACTCTTACATAGACAAAAAGGGAATAGTAGTGACTGCACTAAGGCCTGGCGGCACTGTCTTGATTGATGGTAAAAAGATGGATGCGGTAACTGAAGAGGGTTTTGTCGATAATGGTCAGGAGGTTAAAGTAATTGGTGTGTCAGCTGGTCAATTGAAGGTAATAACTGTAAAATAATTTAGGAGGTTTTTCAAATGATGGAGTATCTTGTCGTCCCAGTGGTGCTTGCAGCCCTTGTCTTTTTCGGTTTCTTCTTTTATCTCGTTCCTGTTCGTCTCTGGTTTGAGGCATTCTCTTCCGGAGTTTCAGTTTCTATTGTTTCGCTTATAGGAATGCGCTTTAGATCTGTCAATCCATATCACATAATTCGTCCTCTTATCAGTGCACGCAAGGCTGGAATTAATGACCTTACTTCAGGGTTACTTGAAGCTCACTACATGGCCATAGGTACAAAAAACCCGGCAGTTGGTGCACGTATGAACAACCTTGTAAAGGCAATCATTTCTGCTGAAAAGGCGAACCTGAAGCTTTCAATTAAGCAAGCTACAGCCATCGACCTTGCCGGCCGAGATGTAGTCGAAGCGGTAACGACATCAGTTATCCCAAAGATCATAGAAACACCGCTCATTTCAGGTGTAGCAAAAGATGGTATCCAGGTAAAGGCACTTGCCCGTGTTACAGTACGTACAAACATCGATCGCCTTGTCGGCGGTGCTGGCGAGAACACAATTATCGCCCGTGTAGGTGAGGGTATTGTGACTGCAATCGGCTCATCAGACACACATAAAATGGTTCTTGAAAATCCAGATATGATTTCAAAAGTTGTTCTTAAAAAGGGGCTCGATGCCGGAACAGCATTCGAAATTCTCTCAATCGATATCGCCGACGTTGACATTGGAAAAAATATCGGTGCTCAGCTTCAGACCGACCAGGCAGAGGCTGACAAGAAAATTGCTCAGGCTAAGGCTGAAGAACGCCGTGCAATGGCCGTTGCCACAGAACAGGAAATGACAGCTCGTATTGCAGAGATGCGTGCCAAAGTTGTTGAAAACGAAGCAAAAATTCCAATGGCGATGGCGAATGCATTCGAAAAGGGTAATCTTGGCATTATGGATTATTACAAAATGAAAAATATAATGGCTGATACCGATATGCGCGCCTCTATCTCAAAAGAAGATAAGTAATGTTAAAGTTTCTACTGCTTGTTCTTGCCTTTAATCTGATTGGCTTCTTTCTTGAGCGCATGAAACGCAACGCTCAGAAGAAGAAGCAGATGGAGTATGATGAAGGCAGAGAGAGTGTACCGGAGGAATCCTATGAAGAGGAACCTCCAACTCCCCCTGTTGTCTCAACCCCCGACGATATTCTAGGCGACTTCTTTAAGAAGCTGGAAACGTCTACTACCCAAAAACAGCAGCCGGCACCACAGGAAAGAGAAGAGAGTTTGGAGGAACCTGCGTTTGGCAGGGTTCCTTCATACAAAGAGTATGATGCACGGGAATATAATGCCAAAGAATACGAGGCGAAAGAGTACGAAGCCAAAGAGTATGAGGTTAAGGGCCATGCAAAAATGCAGGATGGCAGAAGTCTCATCGAACTCATGGAGTCGAAGCAGCAAAACAAATATGATAAATATTCAGGCTTCGATTCACACAGCAACGAACCCGTACTAGGGGCTA
>JAEUSG010000695.1 GCA_016788315.1 Fibrobacterota bacterium
GGAACACATATTTCCAACTATTCAATCGAGAGCGGTGCTGCTGTTCTGAATGTTGCCGAGCTTACATCAAGTCCGGATACAACTTTCGGTCAGGGAACTATGGTTGAGGCTCTCAATGAAGCTGGCGGACGCGATGTTCCTCTTTCAACACACCTTACCTCTCAGATGGCTTATCTCATCTCTGTTTACAAATACAGACCAAAGATTTCAGAAAAGCTTGTTGAACTTCTGAAAGCTGAATGGGATAAACTTAAAGGTCAGAAGGGCATGGTAAAAGCGAATGCCCGTGTTATGAACAGCGGAGCTATCCGGAATGTTTGTATCGGTACATCCGCCGTTATTTCCGGTGCTGCGCAGCTTACCAACGGCGCTGTTCGCAGCTGCTCAGAAGATCCAGCTATTGTCGGTGACGGCGTTTCTGCTGATTCCTTTGTAATTCTTGAAGGCGCTCATGTTACCGGCCACGCAATTCTTAATAAGTCATTTGTTGGACAGGGTGCAAGAATCGGCAAGCAGTTCTCTGCTGAAAACTCTCTCTTTTTTGCAAATGCTGAAGGTTTTCACGGCGAAGCGTGTTCAATATTTGCCGGTCCATACTCTGTAACTCACCATAAGTCAACACTGCTTATTGCTGCTATGTATTCGTTCTATAACGCAGGTTCCGGCACAAACCATAGCAACCACATGTATAAGCTGGGACCAGTTCACCAGGGCGTGCTTGAGCGCGGCTGCAAAACCGGTTCATTCTCATATCTCCTTCTTGAAGCCCATCTTGCTCCATTCTGTATTGTAATCGGAAAGCACATGGCAAATCTGAATATTCCCGATATGCCATTCTCATACATTTCAGAGAGCGGCGGCAAGAGCCATCTTACTCCTGCAATGAATGTTATTACAATCGGTACAATCAGAGATCAGGAAAAATGGGCTTCACGCGACAGACGTAAGACAAAGAGAATTGCAGATATCATCAATCCTGCCGTTTACTCTCCATATACTGTCGAGAAAATGGTTCGCGGACGTGATTTTCTTATGAAGCTTTACAACGAAACACCAAAAGATGTTGAAACTCTCAATGTCGGCGGTGCATTGCTTGCAAGACTTCTCACAAAGAACAGTGCTAAATATTACGACATGACAATTACCCGCTATCTTGCTAATCTCTTTTTTACAAAAGTAGGAGCTGAGCTGAAGACTGGTAAGTCCTGGAGCGAAGCTGTCAAAGCAGTCAAGCCAAGTGTTAAGGGCGAAGCGGAATGGGTTGACCTTTCTGGTCTTCTTGCTCCTAAGAGCGCTGCTGCGGCGGTTCTTGATTCGCTTGAGGCTGGAAAGTACAAGAGTGCCGCTGAATTCTCTGATGCTCTCACAAAACTGAATGCAGCATATTCAGAAAATGAGTGGGCATACGCATATATGCGCTTTGCAACAGAAGCTGGCGTTGAGATGGATGCTCTTACACAGGAAAAAGCATTAAGTGTACTCGAAGAATGGAAAACAGTAAGCCGTAAAATTCTTAACATGACTCTTGCCGATGCTGAAAAGGAATTTGAAGATTTTGCAAAGATTTCCTACGGTATTGACGGTACGCCTGCAGATGCAGAAGCTGACTTCAAGGCAGTACGCGGCGAAAAAGAGACTAACAAGGTTCTTGTGAAGCTTAAGAGCTTTGTAAACGGCTTTATGACAGAAATTGACGCAATCTCAGAACTTGTAAAAAACGTAAAAAAATAAGGAGTATCTACAATGACAATGCAGGAAGTTGACAAAAAAGTTAAAGAAATCACAGCAAAGATTCTTAAAAAAGATCCTTCGCAGATCAAGAACGAACACCGTTTCTCTGAAGATCTCAATGCAGACTCTCTTAAGTCGCTTGAGCTTGTTGCAGCATTCGACGAAGGCTTTGAAATTGAAATGGACGAAGACGATGCTCTTTCTGTAAAGAATGTCGGCGATGCTATTATTTTCATTGAGAAATACGTAAACAAATAAAATCGAGGTAGTGAATGGCCGAAATTAAATTCAGCAAAAGACATGAAATAAAGGAAGACCGTTTCCTTGAAACTGTATTCCACCTTAGAAAGAAAGCTGAGGAACACAAGAAAGTTTTAGGGTATATCCTTCTTGGTGTTTTGGTCGTTGCTGTTAGTATCGTATTACTCACATTTAAAAGTGCAAAAACCAATGAAGAGGCCGCAGCTATATATGGCAAGGCCTCAATGTATCTTCAAAGTGCTAATTATACCGAAGGTCTGACTGAACTTAAAAAGATTGCTGATCAGTACAGCGGGAGCAGTTCTGCTGCAAAGGCAGTCTTTCTTACCGGTTCTGTCAATTATGACCTCGGTAACTATAAAGATGCGCTGGAAGCATTTAAAAAATATGTTGATAAATACAGCGGATCTGAGTTCCTCGATGCGGCAGTATATAAGGGGCTTGGCGCTTCATATATGCAGCTGCTTGATTATACTTCGGCTGTAACTGCTTTTAAGAAGGCAGTCAGCTCATATCCGAAGGATTTTCAGATTCCAGAAATAAGGTATAAACTTGCACTCTGTTACATTGAGCTTAAAGAAGTTGACAAAGCAAAAGCTGAACTGGCTGGATTAGTTAAGGATTCGCCTAAGTCTCAGTTTGCCCGTCAGGCTGATTTGCTTCTTGTATCGCTGTAATGTAAAAAGGTAAAACACATATGGATTCTCCAGATAAAATACCTGAAATCAGTACCGAGCATGAAGATAACGGTACAAGAACTTCCGGACAGCTTCAGATGTCAATTCTGGCCTATATTCCCTTTATGTGTTTTATCCCCCTTTTCAATAAAGATGCAGATCCATACACAAGATCACATGGCAGGCAGGGGCTTATCCTATTTGTAATAGAAATAGTCTCTGTAATAATGCTTCTGCCTATCGGTGAACTTATCTGGAAACTGCTTATAATTGCATGCATAGTCGCTTCAATAGCAGGTCTTGTTGCCGCCTACTCCGGAAAAAGGTTTGAGCTGCCGTTTGTCGGCAAGTGGGCTGACAAGATTTGACATTCCAGCTTGAGGCTCCCTATCTGCCTGCGGGAGACCAGCCCCAGGCAATCCGAAAAATTGTTGATGGTTTTAATAACGGACTTTCACGCCAGACACTTCTTGGTGTAACCGGTTCCGGTAAAACATTTACAATGGCGAACATTATCAAAGAGATGAATGTTCCCACACTGATTATATCGCACAACAAAACTCTCGCAGCACAGCTTTACAATGAGTTCAAGGGCTTCTTTCCTAAAAATGCGGTGGAATATTTTGTCAGCTACTATGATTATTATCAGCCGGAAGCCTATATTCCGCACACAGATACCTATATCGAGAAAGATTCCAGCCGTAACGAGGAGATTGACCGGCTAAGGCTGAAAGCGACTATGTCTCTTTTGTCCAGGCGTGATGTAATAATTGTTGCATCGGTGTCGTGTATATACGGTCTTGGTTCGCCCAAGGAGTACGATAAATTAAAGGTTTCGATAAAATGCGGTATGCAGATCGAACGTGACAAGCTTCTGCGCAGCCTGATAGATATTCAGTATAACAGAAATGACATGGATCTTCCGCGTGGAACATTCCGCGTAAGAGGCGATACAGTTGATATTCATACTGCATATGATGATGACATTATAAGAATAGAGATGTTCGGTGACGAAATAGAAAAGATTGTGCGTCTGCACAATGTAACACAGAATGTGCTTGAAACTTTTAATGAGTATCTCGTTTTCCCGGCAACACACTTTGTTACTCCGCAGGAGGAAATTGAACGCTCTGCTCGTGAAATTGAGAAAGAGCTTGAAGAGCGCCTTCTTGAACTGCATACACAAAACAAGCTCGTTGAAGC
>JAEUSG010000748.1 GCA_016788315.1 Fibrobacterota bacterium
AGAACATTCTTATTTGTCATCTTTTTCTCCAGGGTATTATGCAAGAATCACATCTATTATATTACATACTCAAAATATTTATAAATAAGGAGTTGTGTCAAATAATGAAATCAATTCTTTTCGACATGCAGAGCGGGGTTGCAGGCGACATGGTTTGTGCGGCACTACTAGACCTGGGTCTTTCATGGGAAGAGTTTCAGTCAATGATCAAAACACTCCCTTTGACCTTCGATATATGTGTCAGTAAAGTGAGAAGAAGCGGAATTTCGGCGAACCATTTTTCTGTAACCTATCCAGAACAGCATTATCACCGTCATCTAGAAGATATATTGGAAATAATTTCTAAAGGTAAGCTTCCGGAAACTGCAAAAAAGCGGGCAGAAGCAATTTTTCAGCGGCTCGCTGCTGCCGAAGCCAAGGTTCATGGTACTACTGTAGATAAAGTGCATTTTCATGAGGTTGGTGCAGTGGATTCTATTGTAGATATCGTTGGAGCTGCGCTATTAACGGAAATGGCAGAAGCAAAGAGCTTTTATTCAACACCATTTATACACGGTTTTGGCTCTGTAAAGACAGAACACGGGGTTATGGGGGTTCCGGCACCTGCAACGGTGGAATTAACTCTAAAATACAGATCAAGAAGGGTAGAACTGGAAGGTGAACTTACAACTCCAACCGGTGCTGCTATCGTTACAGCACTAACAAATGAAAATTCAGTTCTGCCTGCACACACTGTTTTGTCGGCCGGTTATGGTGCCGGTACAAAGGAGTTCAAAGGATTTCCAAATGTAATGAGAGTAGTTTTACTTGATTCTGACAATGTAAGCAGCTCTGATACGGTAACATTGATTCAATCCAACATAGATGATGCATCTCCTGAAATAATTGGCAGAACAATGGAACGGCTTTTTGAAGAGGGGGCGCTTGATGTGTTCTCAACATCGATCCTCATGAAGAAAAACCGTCCAGCTGTGATGGTTTCAGTGATTGCCGAAAAGTCAAAATGTGATAAGCTGTCCAGTGTACTTATGGCGGAAAGCGGTTCAATTGGAGTCAGGTTTACGGAATGGAATAGGTTTTGTCTTGAAAGAGAGGCTTCTGAGGTAAATACAAAATGGGGTTCTGTAAAGGTAAAGGTTATAAAAACGGCTGATGGTGCAAGAGTAACGCCGGAATATGAATCATGTAAAGAGTTGTCCGGCAAAATTGGTGTACCGGTACGTGTTATTTATGAAGAGGTAATAAGGAGTCGGCACTTCGGCTACGCTCAGTGACCGAGTAAATGATAGGAGATAGATATGAGACGGGTAACAGTTATTGGCAGTTCAAATACAGATATGGTTGTCAGGATGGAACGAATACCAAAACCTGGTGAAACACTATTAGGCGGTAAATTTTTCACATATGCCGGCGGCAAAGGGGCAAATCAGGCTGTGGCAGTAAAACGGGCAGGGGGAGATCTCTTCTTTCTCTCAAAACTTGGCTTGGATTCATTTGGCGATGAAACAGTTAAACACTTTAAGCGTGAAGGTATTACTATTGAGGGTGTCTTACGTGATTCTAAAACGGCATCAGGAGTAGCACTAATAACCGTTTCTAAAGAGGGACAAAACAGCATTGCAGTTGCACCAGGTGCCAATATGTCCTTGTCCACGCGGGATATACAGAAATTCAAAAGCGTAATTGCAGAATCAAAAGTTGTCCTTTTGCAGTTGGAAACTCCTGTAGCAACTGTTTTAGAGGCTGCAAAACTGGCAAAATCAAATAATTGTGCTGTAATATTAAATCCTGCACCAGCAATTAAACTTCCTGTGAATCTTTACCGATACATTGATTACATTACCCCAAATGAGCATGAAGCTGAGCTTATGACCGGTATCAAGATAAAAACAAGAGCGGACGCAGAAAAAGCGGCACAGAAAATCAAAAAATTTGGAGTAAATACTGTAATCATAACTCTTGGTGCCAAGGGAGTTTACTGCGTTGGTCCGTTTGGCTCCTGCTTTCAGCCAAGCTTTAAGGTTAAGGCGGTGGATACAACAGCTGCCGGAGATACTTTTAATGGAGCCTTTGCAGTGGCGATAGCAGAGAGAATGGAGTTGACCCAGGCACTACGCTTTGCATGCGGTGCGGCGGCATTATCAGTTACGAAAAAGGGGGCACAGGAATCCATCCCTTTCCGCAAAGCTATTGAACGGATAACTAAATTAGGTTAATTGACTAAAAAAAATTTGGCACTGATATATCTGAATATATTATATAGACTTAAGATTTTATTTTAACTAGAGCCAAACCTGGAGTTGCATTAAATAGTGAAGATAAAGGAACACTCGACTGCTGAAACGTCCTCTTGGACTAATAGTTTGTCGAAATTTTTTGCATTTTTTATTCTAGCTTTTATCTGCTTTCCTGAAGCAGCCAGAAATGAGTACGTGCTGCGTGCGGGCGATGAAATTTCCATCAGAGTAATTGAGCATGCAGAATTTTCTCAGAAGAGTAGAATCCGTCCCGATGGTAAAATCAACTATCCAGTTATTGGAGAAATTGATGTAGCTGGTCTTACAACGGATCAGTTGGTTAAGATCATGGAAGAGAAGCTTGCTCCCTATGTTAACAACGTTGTCGTCTCAATCTCAATTGAACAGTATTTCTCGAATAGAATCTATGTTTTAGGTGATGTCGGAAAACCAGGCGAGCTACAGGTTTTTGAACCAACCGATGTTTTGAAAATTCTTGCGATTTCCGGGGGGCTAAAAAATCCAAAAGCAAGAAATATCAAGATTATCAGAGCAAATGGCGATATCAATGAGATAGATTTGCAGATTCTCCTTGATCAGAAAGGTGCAAATCAGGAGGAAATTTATCTTTTATATCCAGGCGATACTATGTATATCCCGCCAAAGAGACAAATACCTTGGGCAATGATTACAACTATTCTTTCAGTCATCAGTTTAACACTATCTGTTACAACCGGATTAATGAATTTCGGTTCGTAATTCTTCTATGAAATCAAACGCTCCGTTCCCTACTCGAGCGGCAGGAATCATCTCTGTCGGAGGCGGTAAAGGGGGAATAGGTAAAAGTACAATAGCATCCGGTATTGGTTGTCAGATTGGTGCTCTTGGTAAGCGTGTCATAGTGGTTGATGCTGATTTGGCTGGACCAAACCTGCACCTAACTATGGGAATCAGATATCCTGAAAAAACACTTAATGATTTTCTTACAGGAAAAGTTACAAAGCTGGATGACATTCTTCTCGATACTCCACACAAAAATGTTAAACTTGTAGCCGGAGCTACCGGGATTTCAGATACAACAGATCCAAGACCTATTCAAAAGCGTCGCCTCATGGCTGCAGTGAGTCGCCTTTCTGCAGATTATGTTATTGTCGACATAGGTGCCGGCGCGGATGAAGACAATACAGATTTTTTCTCGCTCTCTCCAAACGGTCTGGTTATAATAACAAATGAACCGACATCTATTGAAAATGCTTATGGTTTTCTGAAGAACGGACTTGTACGCCGTTTCGCCAGCTTGTTTGAAGATGCACCGGACGTTAAAGAAGCTGTAATCAGATTTTCCAATCCAAAACTTGGCGGATATAGAAAGATCGGTGATATCGTGGCTGCTACCATGAGTCTATATCCCGATGCAGCAGAAAAAATGAAACAGCTACTGAAGAAATACAGACCGACGCTTGTAGTTAACATGGTTCGCAATAGAACAGACGTCCAGGTTGAGGAGAGTTTCAGGAGAATTGTAAGGGAATATCTTTGTATAGAAATGGTCTATGTTGGTTATGTAGTTTATGATGAGGCTGTAGTGCACAGTGTCAGACAGATTAAACCGCTTTCATCTCAAAGGGATGCAAAGTCGGTCTCCTGTCTTACCGCTATAGCTAGAAATATTCTGCAAATACAGGGAGCTGCATCATAAATGAGTACCAGGGCCAATGATGATCTGCCGGAACAGCCTGAATTTAAAGAGGACGAAACTGAACGGATTCATGATGTCTTTACATATGCAGAGATAGAGCCAAAACCTGAACCGGTTATTGAAAGTAAAAAAAGTGAAGCCGTAGCAAAGGTCAGGGTAACTGCAGAAACTAAGCATGTACCTCATCCGGATAATACAGCTGCAAAGAAAAGCTTCGTTCCATTTAAAAAAAACAGTGATGATCTCGATTTTCTTAAATACCTCTCAGTTCTCGTAAGGCGCAGACGAATTCTGATAATTGCCATAGCTGGTTTTGTAATGCTGGGCCTAATCAAAAGCGTAGGAGTCATCGATCAGTTTCAGGCAGAAACTAAGCTGTTGATTCAGCTGAAGCAGCAAAATCCTGTCGGTCAATTTGATCCGGGATACTTTTGGGACAGACAGACTAAAATCAACACAATGCTTAATACGCTTAAGTCACGTGAAGTACTCCAGCGGGTACTTGACAGACTTCAAATGCATCTGACTCCTGGTGCGCTTGGTGCCAGAATCACAGCTTTGCGTGTACAAGAGACAAATATCATAAAGGTTACCGCATCGTCAGAGATCCCTGAGGAGGCTGCTCTAATAGCTAATACACTTGCTCAGGTATTTGTTGAGTTCAACAGCGAATTAAACCGTAAGGATATTGCAGACGCTCTCTCATATATTGAGAGACAGATAACTTCAACTGAGAAAGAGCTCCGAGAAAAAGAGGACGCTCTTAAGATATTTGTAGAAAACAATAAAGTTGCAGGATCAGAAGAAGGCTCGGGAACAGAACTTTCCAAATTATCAGAACTTGAAGGTGACTTACGAAATACAACTATACAGATAGTTGAGAATGATGAAAAACTTAGCAGAATCCGGCAGTTGCTTAAAGATCTGAAAATTTACGTTGAAGAGAGTTATACCTTTGATAACTCTCTTGAAAGCGGTCTAATTCAGCACAATATCGATTTGGCAAATACGCTTGCTGAATATGGTGAACAACATTACAAAGTTAAGCAGATAAAAGAAAAGATTAGGCAGATAACTGAACTTGCCAGGAAGAATCAGGAGGGTAATGTCCAGATCACCTCAACCAAATCATTGAATCAGAACAGACAGAGTCTGCTTTCTGAACACAATAATTTGACGGTGTTGAATAATGCGGCGAAGGCAAAAAAACAGGCACTCGAAACTGTACTCAAAGAGGCTAGTGCACGCTTTACGCAGATACCTGCAATTCAGCTTGAGTATCACAGGCTTAAGCGGGACAAACTGAATATTGAGCAGGTTTATCAACTTCTGCAGACAAAATATCAGGAACAGCGAATCCGTTATGAAATGCAGTCCGCTGATGTTGTTCAGTGGGAAGTCGCAACTATACCAAAAAGTGCCGTACCTCAGGGTTCTAAGTTCGGAATTCTTGTTTTCGTCCTTGTCGGACTTATTGTCGGAGCAGGTCTTGCATTTGCTATTGAATTCCTAGATCAGTCTGTCAAGAATCCTCAGGAGGTTGAAGATGAACTAGGTATTCCTATTCTTGGAATTATTCCCTTGATGGATGCTGACAGCAAGGTTATTGACATTGAGAGTAAGTCTAGTATTCTTGAGCCGTATAGATCTCTGCGCACCAACATCAGGTATACAAACATGGATGCGAAAAAGAGAGTCATTCTTGTTACAAGTGCCATACAGGGTGACGGTAAGACAACCAAGGTATGTAATCTGGCAATCTCCTTTGCACTAGACGGTAAAAGTGTAATGGTTATCGACGGCGATTTACGCAGAGCAAATGTTCATAAGGTGCTTGGTGTGGAAAAGGAGCCAGGGCTCTCTGACTATCTTTCTAAGCAGGCTACGTTAGAGCAGATAGAACGAAAAATATTTGACGGTATGATTGCCGTAGTACCAGCAGGAAAACGTCCACCAAATCCGGCTGAGCTCCTTGGAAATCACGCACTTGCCGATGTTATAAAGTGGGGATTGGAACATTACGATCTTGTTTTGGTTGATTCTCCTGCAATTGTTCCGGTTTCAGATGCTCTGCTTCTTGTTCCTCATGTAGACTCAACGATAATTATCGGCCGGTCGATGAAAACTCCTAAAAAAGCAATGCAGTATGCCAAAAATTCGTTAACCCGCGCAGGAGCCAATATTATCGGCGCAGTGTTCAATGGCGTAGAACAGCGTGGCGGATACTATCCCTATTATTACAGTTATTATTCCTATTATTCTTACTACAAGAGCAAGTATTATTACTATGATGATGATTCAGAGATGGAAAAACTTCCTAAAAACATGAAGGAGTTTTTGGTTTATTCTGTCAGGCAATTTGCCGTCGAACAAAGGGAGTTTTTCAAGGGCAGATATAAAGCTGTGACCGGTTTTCTTTTCGGAAAGGAACACACATTTCAGCAGAAGTTATCCCGGATCGGTATAGCGCTTGCAGTTGTAGCTGCATTAGGATTGATTTTATACAAGCCTTTGTTCAAGCACAGAACTCCAAGGGGTGATCTGCCTGAAAACTACCGTTTTATACCTTTAGCTGAAGGAACAAGAGCACCTGTTTCCTATAAGCCTTCAAATAATTGGCTTGCATCATCCGCGGTTGCGGATAGAGACCATTCCAAACTGGAATTAAGGAGAATGGTTGAACAATGGAGAGCAGCTTGGGAGTCGGGCAACAGTTTTGAATACAGGAAATACTATTCACCTACACGCTTTATGTTTAAATATGGCGGATACCGTGAGTGGATTTCGTTAAAGGACTCCGCTTTCGCAAATTTCTCAGGTTTGAAAGTTTCGGTTGATTCTTTGCGTTTTATGCAGATTTCAGACAGTGATGCGGTAGTTTCTTTCTATCAGGGTTATGCACCCGATTCAATTTCCGACTATGAGTTTAGCTGGAAGCAGCTTAAATGGTATAAAGAGCATGGTTTGTGGAAAATAACAAGAGAGGGGAGGGAACAATGAAGTGGGAGAGAAGGTTCCTGGTAGCATTGGCCATCTTTTTTATTCTGTTTTTTTCTGTTTCACGCTTTATGGATTACCGCGAAAGAAAAATAAGGAATGAACTGCGTGAAATACCTGTTACAATTGAAGGTATTGTCAGAAAACCGGGTACATATTATGTCCCCTATGGTACAACAAAATTTGAAGTTTTAAAAGTTGCCGGAGTACTTCCAAATTCAGATCTGAATGATATTGACGTATATGCGCAGGCTGAATCGGGTGAATCCATTAAGGTCGGCAAGCTTGAGCAGGATGTCGCAATGAAACCGGAAGGTGTTGTCAAACA
>JAEUSG010000763.1 GCA_016788315.1 Fibrobacterota bacterium
TTTATGACAGATCCGATCTGGTGGTTCTATCTTTTCTGGACCCCAAAATTTCTTCACCAGCAATTCGGCTTGACATTAATGAAACTGGGGCTTCCGCTAATTGCTATCTACCTGATAGCAGATGCCGGCAGCATATTGGGCGGATGGCTTTCCTCCACTTTAATTAAGCGAGGCTGGAGTGTTAATGCCGGCCGCAAGACTACCATGTTAATCTGTGCCCTTTGTGTAACACCGATGATCTTTATAACACAGGTAACCCATGTCTGGATTGCTGTAGGAATGCTAGGCCTTGCTGCTGCGGCACATCAGGGCTGGTCAGCCAATCTGTATGCACTCTCAACAGATCTCTTTCCAAGAAAAGCTGTTGCTTCAGTTGCAGGCTTCGGCGGAATGTGCGGCGCACTCGGCGGAATGCTGATTGCCGGTTTTGTAGGTCACATTCTGCAGTTCAGCGGCAGTTATCATTGGCCATTCCTTGTTGCAGGAATAGCATATCTGGCAGCTCTGCTTGTTGTGCATCTCCTAGTGCCAAGTATCAGAGAGATTCAGATATAATTTTGTTATAACTTGCAGAGCTAAACCTTTGCCGATTATTTTTGGATTAAAAAATGAACAAATCCAACAAGAAAAAATGGCATATTGTTATCCCTTTCTACTTCGGAGAGAACAATTTGGTCGCATTCAGAGGCGGTTCTCCTGTAAAAAAGAAAGAAGAGTATCTTCGCAAAACTGTTGAATCTATTCAAAAATATTTATACGATCCTGAAATTCATGTATCTGTGTGCAATAAGGTCAGTGCTGAAGTTGCGGAGAAAGTTGTTTCTTCTGTAAAAATTTTAGATTGCCTGCCGCCTCATCTTCCTTATTCTTCTGTAAAGGCTGCCGCTGAAGGGTTTTTTGGAACATGGTCGCCTGATGACATCTTTTTATTTACTGAAGATGACCAGATTCTATATATGAATGATACAATTATCCAGGATATCGAAAAAGAAGGCGCCGCAAATTTTTTTACACCACACCGCTGGTCAAAGTTATTCTATGGATTTGGAAGGCAGAAACGCCCTATTTACTACGTAGAAGGTAAAAAAGGCATTCTTGACAATCTAGAGAAAGACACCCCCATAGGTGAAGCGAGAGCATTTAATCACAAATACCGTGCTCAGACAACCCTGGACAGCGCATATGCCGCGTGTTGGGCTACTTATGTAAGTGCACTTAAAGCATTACCATTTACTAATCCTAAAAATCCAACGCCTAAAATTACTCTTGAATCAGGCTCCTTTATCTTATTTGATTCTCCTGAAAAACCTGTTCTTAAACTTGACATTGCAGCTGGAGAAAAGCCTGTTGACTTTTTAGTCGATCATCTTTCCGGATACGACTACTGCAGACGTATCTTTTCATTTGAACGAATTTGGCGTCATATCCGCAAATTTAAATTCTAACTATCTCGAATCAGCGTACCAGCATCAGCTTGTGGCTGAAAGTTTTACCATCGCTTCTTATGAGTCGCCCGTAATAAATTCCTGATGCATTCTTTACATTACCATTTTCTCCGAACTGCACCATACGCATACTCATTCCTCTTACTGCACTCAGATGAAATCTTTTTATACTCTGTCCTCTTACATTGAAAATCCCATATTCTGCACCGACCATTGAAGGCAGAGAAAACCGGATAACGGTCGCTGGATTAAAGGGATTCGGTGCTGCAACAGGCGTTTCAGTAACTGTCTCTGATTGTACAGCTGTTGACTCTTCTGCAGCTGTTGTTATCGGTGCAGGATAAACAGGTCCCATTTCATCTTTAGCAAGAAGATTAAAATCTGTTCCATCGTCTGAAACCAGAACGATATAGTTAATGGCGCCATATATGTTGAGAACAAGACCGCTGTCTCCGGTAACAATGATGTCTTTTGTTACCTGCATATCGAAATCCCACTGATAATTGCAAAGCTTATTATTTATCAATGTATCACTACCTTGACAAACATAGGAAGAGCCTGAACAGAAAAAGTAATTGAAATTCCTTATTCTGATTCTGTATTTACCGGCAGGCGCATCAATTCTGTATGGAAGAGAATTTCCTGCTTTGGGTCCATATAGCATGGTTCTTCTGAAATAGTTCGGTTCTGAACCAGCATTAAGAAGATATCCTGTAAAGGTTCCTGGATTTACCCAGCCGACACCTCTAGTTTTTGAGTAGACAGTACCGCTCTCCATTATCCATCCGGGTATTGATGTCTGCGCTGAGTTTGCAGCTTGAAAATTGATTCTGCGGATAAATCGTGGTGAAGGTACTACATTGACAAAAGTTGTGCAGCGTAAGCCGGCTCCGGATGCATAAACCGGCAGATTTTCTCCGCCGCTTATTCCATAAATAAAATTCGCTTTTAACTGCAGTTCCGGCTCTTTTACATTAACGGCTGCCATTGTATCCATGCTGAAACGGAGCGTATCTCCATTCTCAACAACCAGCGCAGCTAATGAAAGCGGCAGAGAATCTCCCTGAAGCATTGTACGTAAACTCTTTGCTTTTGCAGTAAATGTTAACGCCGATATTGTTGTATAGCTGTTAACCACACTGATATTGACGGTATCAGATTTAACCCCTTTTGCAGCTCTAATCCTTACAGTTCCTGGATTATATGCTCTTACCAGACCGTTAGGACTGACAGCAGCAATAAAAGGATCCAATGATCGGAAGGAAATCCCTCTATTAGTATCCTTAATCCCGCCGGAATAATCTGTTATTGCCTGCAGCTGAACACTTTCAAATAGTTTCAATGAAGCTTTTGAACTTGACAATACGACTGAGGTGACAATAGTGGTATCAACTGTTTTTGGATCCTCAATCGGAACTTCATGAAAGCTGAGTGCACCGATTCTTCTGGCGTTAAAAAGAAAGGGGCCCATATAGGTAGGCGCTGTTCCTGTTGCAATACCGGCACGATCGCCGGGCAGATAAAATCCTGCTGTAAGGTAGGTAATCTTTGTAGCATTTGAGGGGGTTTTGAGTTTTAAAACTATTCTGTTGAAATCCGGATCCTCCCATCCGCTGTCAACCTGCTGATATGCTGAGTCTAAAGCGAAATAATCTTTCAGTTTATGTCCTAAAGAATCTCTCCAGAAGGTAGGCTGGTCAAAAAGTAAAGTGATATGATCTTTTGCCGCTGTTGAATAATAGGCCCGCAGAATATTGGGCGGTGTTATGCCGATTGTATCTCCGCTTTTATAAAAATCACGTGCAACACATTTGTAAATTTTATCTGCAATGGCTCTGTACCCTTCTGTATTCCAATGGCCTCCTGCACCCGGCGAACCGAGTGTTGACATTACGCTCAAATCAGAAAAGGTTTCCGGCAGACGCCTTTGTATTTCTCGCATATTACGCGCCCACGGAACATCAACATCGGACGCCTGATACCAGACACCGAGCTGAAAAGCATATACCTTTTTCATTGCAGGATAATCTCTTTTCCACGCTTGATAGATCTGCTGAAAAGAACTCAAATATCCAACAAGTCCGCTTTCGCTGGAATTAGCCTCCCCCTGATACCAGAAATGCGCTTTAATATGATCTTTAAGACCCGCCTTTGTAGCTCTGTTCAAAACATCAGCATAACCGCCGCTTGAGCCTGTCGGCATGAAATAGCTGATACCCATTGACGGCTTGCCTCCATTGACAATAAAAACAGGCAAACCCTGTTCCTGATTAATATGAAATCCCAGCTGCTGCCCCCACATTCCAACATCACACTGTGCACCATATTGTAAACCTGTTTCACTGATCTTCCACTTGTTCTCAGAAGCTGACCATGTGCGTATATACTCGTGAATATCTCCAATGATAAAGGTAATGGAATTACTCTGACCATTTATTGCATATGCATCACCCGCTACAATGCTGTCTGCGGCAAGTGCAAGAGCAGTATCTGCGTAAAAGCGGATTCCATATTCCGCCAGTTCTGCATGAATCGGAATCTGGAAATCAAAAACTGCTGAATCTGCTGAATATACAGCAGGCTTTACAACTCGGCTCATCTTTATATCGTTGCGCGTTAGTATAACACTAAAAGTGTCTAAACCAACATCTTTTGACGTACCCTTTATCTGGATTATTCCAACATTGGACTCATTTCTGGGGTAAAGTTGGTACGTAGATGGTTTGGTCTGAAAAACAATATTCAAAGGGAAAAGTGAAGCAGCCATTAATAGGAGAAACAGGCGTATAATCATTGTTTGCCTTTCGTTATATGAGTGTATAATAATTATAACTTTGATTCTCCCATATAACAATGTATAAAAAGAGACTATAAGTGTATAATAGTACCCGTATAACAATTCAGGAGGAGCAGATCAGGTTAATTAATCGTGGTGACGTGTTTTGATAAAATGGTGCATCTTTTTAAAGAAGCTTATTATCGGCTGTCTGTAGAAAACTATCAGAATTAACAGAACAAAGACCACAATAACCTGAATCATGCCAAGATATACTCTAAAGAAATCAAAGAATGCAGAATAGACTACTACAGATAACAGTGTGCCGATCATCACTGAGGCAAAATTCTGAGGTAAACTGAATTTCAAAAAGTATCCACCCATAACAGAGGCAAGAACAGGTCCTGTAAAAGGGAGCGGCAGCATTGAAAAAACCATGAGTCCCAGCCAGCCATATTTTTTCACTTTATTTTCATTATGATGGATCTTCGTTTCCATATGCAGTACCATTCTATCAAGCCAGCGTATCCTGATATAATGTTTCAAGGAAAGAACAATTACAGAGTATTTGAAAGCCACTATCAAAGTTTCAACATACATGTTGTAAACTACGTTCAGCCAAAGCGGAAGTTCAAAGTATGCAATCACAGCAATACCGGGAGCACGACCTCCGACAAGGTTCATAAAGAAAGAGGCGGTAAGAATTTCGCCCAGCTTTTCGTTAAATGTCAGGCCGATTAGATGAATGTCGCCAGGAAGACGAAAGAGTATAAAGAAGAATGCCGCGAGGATAGCCAACAGAATCAAAGAGAATATAATGAGACGGCCCTCCGTGCTCCTGATTATATCCCGCCAATGACCAGTTTGCTCCATTATAGAAAACGCCCTTTGATTTTTTTGTATAAACTAACTAATTGTGTCGTTTATGGGAAGAGTTCTATTATTTATCTGATTTTTTAAATATTCTCACATGCCCATTTTCTGAATCTTTAAGAAAAAGCACTTTACCATTATCACTTTCCTTGAAAAAATATTCTCTGATATTCAGATTAATCGTTTGAAATTTCTCACGGTTCTCGAATGATAAAGCTACAAGTTCTCTTTTTGCAGTATCAGTAAGCCAAAAGAAGGATCTGTCCGATGAAGCTGTAACAAAACTGTAAAATCCGTTATATAATTGTGGTACAGACTCGTAATTGTATCCATTTAGTTTATATAAAGTGTTGTTTGAAACAGCATAACGGCCATCATGAGATAAATAGGGGTTCCCTCCGAGCTGCCCCTGTACAGATCTGAACTCGGATGAATAATAACTTCCATCGAAAAATGCAAAGTTAAAATCCCGATCAAGTTCAATCCAGCTGCCTCTTTCTTCCACAGTATAGTATTGAACTTTATTATTAAGAAAATTATTGTAAATTACTATTCTTCCCTTTTCAGGAAAAATCCATCTGCTTCCCGACCTGTCAATAGCAACCGGTGCGTCAACTTCTGGTATGAGTTTATGAAACAGAGGACCTTCAAGGATCGGTTTCTGAAACTCCCCCTCCATTTCTCTTAAGGATGGGTATTCGAAAATCCTCAGCCATGGATATAAGGAGATCATAAGAGTTCCATCTTCAGAAAAAAGAAGCTGTCTGCCCGGAGTGTAACCCTTAACCGGCTTACGGTTGTAGTAACTGCTGAGTTTCGATTTCAGATTGTATCCTATCTTAGTACCAAGAGGCCATTCATAATGGTCAAAGCGGATGAATTTCTCCATCCTTTTTCCTGTTATATCCCAGCACTCAATCCATCTTATCGGCAGAGAATCGTTAATTATGTATCTGTCAACAAAGAGCTTTTTATCGTCAGGTGAAAAGACAAAATATGACTGGCCGCTGTTTTTATAATTGAGATAGGGAACCTGCCTTGAACAGTAACGGCTCTGCAGCACATACTGCCCGTCAATAGTGTTCCTTATTTCAAACTCATTGTTTGCAATTAGTCTGACATAATAGTTTCCGCACGGGCTGATTATCGAATTGACATCTGGAACATTTTCATAAAGCTTCTTTTTTTCGACATAAGCATCAAAACCAAAGCAATAAACTGTAACTAGAATAATTGAGATTAATGAATATTTCATTCATATAATCTACAAATTTTAACTCCTCTATTGCTTTTATTTTACCATAACAGCTTTCTGCGACCTCGTTTCACCTTTTGTCTTCATCTTTATCAGATAAACACCTGCTACCATATTTAAAGAATTTGAACTTATTTTGAATGAATGCATACCTTTTGCTAGTTTTTTGTCTGCCAGAATACTCAACATCTGTCCTTTTGAGTTGTATACTTCTATTCTGACATTATTCTCTTCGGCAATTTCAACATTCACTGCACAGTCAGGATTAAATGGATTTGGCGATATTGACATTTTCGCTTTATCAGAGGATGGTTTCTTAACTTCCGAAGAGGAAATGGCTGCCTGCTTATACTTATATGCATAAGTATTACTGCCTCCCTTAACTGAAGCTATAAATACACCATGACGGCGATCAAAGGCTATGTGTTCTCCCATCCCGCTGACAGTAGGTGTCCCTGAATCGGGCATCATGTCTGTCCATACTTTCGTTCTTACATTGTAAATGTATGTTTTGGAATTGATCCCGTAAACTAGACAGACATTGTTGTAACAGTCGTATGAGACACTCGGATATCCTGCAGCTCTACCCGGAGCAATGGATTCTACATTCCACTTTTTCTGAACTGGATCGAGAGCCCACAAAGTATCATCCCGTCCCATAACGAGCAGCTTTCCTATACTGTCTGCAAAATCTCCATAATTATAATTGATAGCATGCTGCTCAGTTGTAATGTCTGCCCAGGCGTGAGTAGTTGTATTTATCCCGCATACAGCCCGTTCTCCCCATGTTTCCTGCGTGCAGGTGATGAATGTCCTGCTTATCTGATCATATGCGCAAACAACACCAATTCTTCCGCGATAAGTTCCTGTGGTTGGAATCAGCTCAAACTTATCCTTTTTGGAATTGTAACGCCATATACCATTGTTTCCTCCTGTCCATCCCACAGGTGCGCTGCTAGCCAGATAATTTCCTGCTGTGCCTCCTGCAAAGTAACTGTAACCCCCTACAGGATCATGTGCATAAAACCTGGTGCAGCCGTTTGCCGGTCTTGCCGGGCCGCATGGGTCAACATATCTTACAGCAATCCACCGCTCCGTTGCCGGATCATATGCGGATAAGTCATTTCCATATCCTGATGCGAATGTAGTGCCGCCGTTATTGCATCCACCATATTTGAAAAACCATCCATTTGTAGCATCATACTTCATAGGCACTTCACCACCGCCGAGAGCAGATCCGCCTCCAAGCTTCACCCACCTGTTTTCAGGAAGGTCCAGTAACTTCTGATTTGGTGCACTCATTGGGTAAATTCGATCCCCGGTCATAATCGGCTGAGGTAGGGATGGCAGTGCTGGCAAATTAAGGGCAGGAAGTGGATCCCCAGGCTGATAACGAAGTGCCCAAACACCATAATATGGTGATGAAATTACAAATGTGTTGTTGACTATATCAAAATCAGCTGCCTGCAGAAATGCAAAACGTTTAGTAACAAGAGTTCCGTCCATATTGTTAAACAAGGCTGCTGATGGGCTACCAACGCTTAAAGCTTTCCATTGACCAGTTGCCAAATCAAGAACCCATGTGTCTTTAAGAACAGATCCGTTTCCTCTTTCTGCATATCCTGTCCAAACACTGGTGTCACGTCCGATTCCGCCATGAATAATAACCAGCTTATTTTTAGGATCATAAGCGGCCGCGGCACAGACTCGCATAGGCGGATTTTTTACAGATGATAATTGTGTCCATTGATTTGCTGCATAGTCATATGTCCAGGTAATCGCATACTGACTCTTAAGGCTGTCTGCACCGGTACCTCTTGACATGTAAACAGCCTTTCCGAAATCCTTTGCATAAACCCATACTGCGGCAAGGGCATTTTTCGGCGATCCTGTTGTCGTTCTGCCCTCCCAAGCATTTGTGTTTGGATTATAGCACCATGTTTTATCACGGTTATTACCCACACTGAAAGAGGCATCATTTGCCGGAGCACGAAGGATACGATCATTTATTGAATCATAAACTATACGTACTTCAGCGCTGTAATAATAGCCGGTCGAATTCATCTTTGTAAAGTTTCCGGTCGCAGGATCATACTTCCAGATATCATTGAATAAGCCTGGGTGCGTTCTGACTGCTGTGCCTGAACTTCCTATCATCCAGATCACTTTACGCTTTGAATCATAAGCCATACTCCACCATGGTCCGGCTCCCGGTCTGTCTGATGGAGGAGGCCATGAATAATCAGGGGCAAGTTTCATCTTCCACTCTCTCTTAGACAAACTGAAAGAGTAGAGATCATTATTCTCTGTCGGAGTGTAACCTCCATATCTGTAAAAAAGTCCAGAGTCGGGAAAGTAGCATAAATATGCGCCCTGTCCAGGTTCCAGTTCCCGAGAATATGGATCCTGCGGCATTTCCGCCACTTTTGTCCATTGATTGACAGGCAGAGTAAACGCTGAGGGCTCAGGTTCCGGAGTCCATCCGAAAGAGATTGATGTTAGAAGCACGATTAGAAACAACGTAAACTTATTCATGACCTCTCCTTAATTATGATCGACTTATCTTAACAGCACAGCTCTCCCTTTAAATACCCGATTATCCCACGAGAAGCGGTATACATACATTCCGCTGGCGCAACTCTTTCCTTTGTCATCACAACCATTCCATATTGTGTAATGTTTTCCGCCTACTGCATTATTATTAACAATAGTGCGTATTATCTCTCCCTTTACATTAAGAATTGATATTACAACGGGGCTTTTTTTTGCGGTTTTAGGAAGAGTATATCGTATAGCTGTTACGGGATTAAACGGATTCGGCGAAAGCCCTTCAAAGGAAAATTTCAGTTCACTGTTTTCTTTCATCTCTATTCCTGTGCCCTTTGATCCAACAACATTGGAGATTGCTGAAACATTACCCAAACTGTCGTAAGTAACTATTGCGATATAGTAATTTATGGAAGTATCGCTAAGATTGTAAAGTATCATATTTTCTTTTGTACCTGCAATAGCGGGAACCGGTTCTCCAGGAACATTTTCCGCCGCCCAGAATGCAACTGTCTGCGTTTTGGAAAAATTCACTGCTTTTTCCAAAAGGGCGGCATTAGTGTATGGCAGAGGATTATTTAAATCCGGCCATCCTTTTTTTGTAGATTCATTCCACCTATCCGGAATGTCAACTATTGGAGAGGTCGAAATTTTTACCTGATATCTTTCTGCTTTACCTGAATTACCGTTTCCTCCCGGGGCTGTCCAGGACAAACTAAGACCTCCGCCGCTATTCGGAACTGCTGACAAATCTGTTATTGCTGCCGGCGGAACAGAATCAACAGAGTTTTTCCATTCTGCAGCATAATAGTTAAGTGCTTTTAAATCGCCAAGAGGGTTTGTTCCCCAGCTTGCCTTGCCGTCAACACAGACCTTCCACATTTCACGATCGCCGCTCGCAAGATAACTGAAGATGAGACCACCAAAACCTTCTGCAGATGCACTCATAAAGCTCATCCCAAGGTTGCTGTATTTTTTTCCAGACCATCCGTAATCACTCCATCCCGCATAGGCAAAACCGGTATATCTATCAACTGAATCCTTTGACATCCGCCAGATAAATGACTTTCCAGAGAATATTAACGCATCGCGAATTTTTTCATCGCCTGTCCGAAGCCAGTAGCTGTACAGCGCTTCGTTGCCAATGCCTATTTGGAAATCTGAAACAGAGAAATATTTGGGAAGAGAATCCCCTGGATGATCTGTTGTCCATGGATTCTGATTTTCTCTGCAATAGGTAGTATTTCCTTCTATAGCCATATATCCTACAGGATGCCTTTTAACATAATTGGCAACTCCGTATATTAACAGTTTTGCAGGATATAAATATTTCTCATCACCTGTAACATCATATGCATGCATTAGAACCATAGAGGGCCTTGAGGGATAGCGGGGACCCCAGACAAGCTGATAGATTGAATCAACATTTATGGAATCCTTTATTTTTGCTCTGTTCCAAATGTAGTGCCAGCCAAAAGAGTGAGCTGCAGCTTCAGCTGCCAGACCCTTCATAGCGTCAAGTGTAGCATGGTCACCGGTTAACTGATAGTATTCAAGTTCCTGAAGCTGTGTCATGTGTCCTGCATCTGGAATATTATCATCATGTCTTAATGCATATCCTGGAAAAGCAACTGTTTGGATATAGTTGGTCTGGCCATGGCCGTCAATCGCGTGTGTATTGCTGCCCCACTCGGATATATGAGCAAGCGGGTTCAGCCAAAAATCAAATTTCTGCCAGATATCATGTGGAAACTGTTCCTGAACGCGATCATTGAAGAAAAAAGTCGCCATTTCACTTCTGTCAAATACTATTGGATCGCCTGTCAGAAGATATTGATAAAACATTGATGTTAAATTTGGATGGTCACCACCAGAATTAAAATTGTTTACTGTAGGAATGCCCCCGAAAATCCATGTCAGTTTATCATACTGCCAGGCATAGTCTCCAGTGCTGAAATCCGCTTTGTAGCGATCATAGCGTTGCCATGCGGATGGCTGAATTCTATTTTTGAAAAGAGTGATATTATTTTTTGTGCCCGGAACAAGTCCGAAACCTCTTTCCCACGCATTCGTATTCCGGTACCAGGCAGGATCTGATGCTAGCATCCTCAGAGGAGCCTCCGTCTTCTCCCAAAGAGCATTTAACGCGCCGCTGACAGGAGAGCCTCCGAAAAACTCAAATCTCATTCTGTGATTTTTCCTTGTTCTGGTTTCAAGCCAGTAGGGCAGAGTATCGCCATTGTCCGGAAAAAGTCCAAGATCAATTTTTCCTTTTGTAACTGACATGCTTTTGGGTGAATTAGTTCCAAAATATCTCATAGCAACTCTGACCCCTTTTGTGCCGTCAGAGATAGAGACGGCACCCTTTGCTCCTTCACCGGTTGCGCCGCCTATGCAGGTGTAGGATCTGAAACGCTGATCAAGAACGGCCGGTGTTCCATCAGCATTGAAATTGAATTCATCTTTTGGAAGGAGTGATGCGGGTTGAGTTGCAGATGTATTGAGGTTCAAGTCAAGAGAGAGTGTGTATTTTGTAAATGGCCAGGAAAACATAGTCCAATGTTCTGATGTGGTTGTTGCTCCCTTGGGTCTGGGTTTTATTCCTTCAAGGTGCATATTGGTTAACGCCCATTGAACATCAACGTAAGGTTTTCCTGCATAAGCCGTGATAAATACCTGATAACCGTATAACCCGCGTGAAACAGTGTTTGTTGTTGCAAAGTGGCGTCCTTCAACACGAACTACCATTTTCATCGGACCGTTCTCTTCTATTACTACTCTATCAACTGCACGTTCTGTACTCTTGTGAACAGTTCCTGGTATGCATTCTCCAGCGGTCCAGTCGCCAGCTGTTATGAACCCGCCGGAATTATTACCGGCTGCAAAGATTTTTTCGCCTTCTTCAAAACTGTTGTTATTGTTGGCGTCTATCCAGGCTTCATCAAAAAGGTTAAACCGTGTCTTTGAAAGGATGAATTTTAATGGACCAGTTACCACTGTAACTGCTGTTGCTGTTTCTGCGAGGGTAAGTTGTGTTGAGGGCGAACCTGCATTATTGTCATCTTTTAGAAAGTATCCTGTTTTGTTTTTCGCAGCTACGTCGCTTTGGAAATCGCAAAGTACCCATTTTATTGATGGTTGCTGTATTCCCCTTGAATGTTTGTCTCTGTACCACCTTGAAAGAACTCTGAATTGACAGGGTATGCTATTGCCGGAGATGTCAGTTATTCTAAGTTTGGAAATATCATTGACTGCACCTTCCGGTAAAGGAACTCCGGCAGTTACAGGATCTCCAGTTCTTGTTATGTTAGCCCAATTTGCCACTTCAAGAGAAACATTAATTGAAGCAATTACGCTGGACACTACAAAAAAAACGGTAATGGCTGCTGCTTTAATTGTCATTATTTTCCTCCGTAATGTCATCGTATTAAAATCATTTTTTCTGCTTTTGTCTGTTTATCGTACTTTAAAATTGTAAAGTAAATACCTGTAGCCATGGCATTTCCCCGTACATCTTTACCGTTCCAGACAACTTGATGAATAGCTGTTCCGGGATTTAGTATCCATTCCCTGACAAGTTCCCCACGCGTGTTAATAATAGAAAGTTGTGCGCCACGTTTGTTTCCGTGAGGAATATTAACGGAAAGTGCAGTGGATGGGTTAAATGGGTTGGGTTGGACGGAAAGAGAAAGCGTTCCAATATTCGGCAGAGAGTTTTCCATTGCAGTTTGTGATGTTTGAACTGAAATCTCAATAATTGGCGATAATAAGCTGTTTTCACTGCTTCGGAAGGGGAGATAGAGACCATCAACCACAGTGTCAAGTAGTCCAATGGATAGCGGTTTACCTGCTGCAAGCCGTTCTTTGAGATATTTTGTCAAAGTTGCGGAACACCAGCCTGAAGTCATATTCGAAGAAAGAAAGAGTGAGCCCAGCTGTTCGCTCAATGTGGGCTGATTTCTCCAGGTGACGGAGTTCTCAGTCCATACCGCTGCAGTTTCAGCGTAAATTTTTACCTCGCAGGCTTTAGAAAGCGGTGTCGTATTATTCGCGTAAATTTTGAACTTAGCTGAATCAATAGTCAGTCCTGCAAGTTTTGAAAGATCGAATTTAAGATAGGTTTTCCGCAGATATTCAGGATCGCTGGAACCCCTTACGACTAGGAGTGTGTCGGCACCGAAATTAGTTCCAGCATATGAACCACCACGGACATAGGAGTCTTCAAGCGCTCTGATAATGACAACTGGACGTACCAGAAGAGCGGCTGTTGCTGTGTAACTCATTGTTAACGAGCTGCAACGCACCGTTCCGCTTCCGCTTAACATTCCTGTATTGATAATTCCGGATGAATTGATAGAAGCAAGCGCAGGAGGATCAATATTCCAGACAAATGAGCCGGTAAGTGTATCAACACTGCTGTCCGGATATACACCTACAACCTTTAATCCTGCACCATCGGAAAGTCCCATTGTAATGCTGGATGGCATAAGCCGTATGCCGACATATGGAAGTTTTGAAAGGCGGATATTGACATGTGTAGTTTCACCAGGGCGGACGAAAACTGGTGACACCGTTGCTGTACGCCACGAGGATTTTAAAGCTGTAACGACATTGTTTCCCGTATCAGCATATATTACCACTACACCCTGCGCGTTAGTAGAACCGCTGGCACCAAATGATTTTGTTACAGCACATGAGGCGCTCGATATGGGGGTAAGAAGGGCTGAATCAAGAACTGTAATGCGTACATATCCCGAGGCTTTGGGTGGACGGCGGAATACAGCCATCAAATCGCGTCCCTGCAGGGACTGGAAGGTTAGAAAGCTTTGCACGCCGTCGTTTGAAAAGGTAACAGACTGCGAAGAGTATTTTAATTCATATGGTTCGCTAAAGGTAAATTTAATTGTCGGTGTAGTATGCAGCGGATACGCGGCTGAGAAAATAAAGCTGTCGCCGGCAACTCGCCAAAAGGCAACACATGGACTATCTGCTTTGACTACTCCGTACTCTCCCTTTTGCCAGAACACGGCACCAGTCGCACCGAGTAAAGTATTTTCTACTGCCTGAAGAGTGTCGCTATTAACAGCTACACGAATAGCAGGATTCAGAGCATAAGCTGCCATGTCTGAACTGCTCCTGTTTGGAAGCACCGCATAGGCGTAAGAGCTGTTAGCAGCATTAGCTCCATGATCAAACCAGAGTGTAGCCATCGGGTTTGTTCTTACAATATTATCTCCAAAGCCGATATCGCTCCACTTGCCGCTCTGATTGTCAACCTTCCCCTTAATTGTTGCACCTCCCGGGAAATAATATCCCATGCTGTCGCAGGCTGCCCAGGAGATGTTTGACAATGTTCCGCTCCAGCCAAGGCCAGGCGTCACAACAGACCCATCAGCAATCAGTGGTATTGAAGAAGAAGACAAAGGACGCTGGTTGATAATGGTCTCTGAGATATTCGCAGTTGTGCAGGTTACAGCGCTGCCAAGAGCAACCATCTCATTCTCGAAAAAGAACCAGCTCTTTTTTGCTGAGAGAGCAGATTGTACTCCGGAAAAATTCATGGCCGAAGCACCAAATGGACCGCATGACACACCTCCCACAAATGCGTTGCGACCTGGACGATAATTATAGATCGGATCTTCAAAATTTATACGAGGTTTTTGCTCTATTGTTGTCCCGGGAAGCCTCGTCCAGTCCATAGATGCCCAAACATTATTAGTCATATATTCGTCGCCACGGCGCAACAACATGGTCATTCCGTCCGATAGATGCCATGATTTTTTTCCCTCTCCGTTAACACATTCGGCAGTACCTACTTCCGGCGAACACATCTTGACAGACATAAAATAGCCGGGGCGCCGGTGAACGGTGTAATCAGTTGCAAAATAGTGTTTGTGACCTGAAGGAAGTCCAGTGGTAACCGGGCTCTTCATAACCTGTGACGCAAATGCTGCCAACTGCACAGAGATAGGAAAATTCCAGGTTGCGAGTATCTGTTTGGAGCTTTTCTGAAATTCGGTCTGTCGGGAATTGGGTAAACATGCCATAGTAACAATGCCTGTAAAACCTGCCTCGCCGTTCAAACCTGCACGGGTAATATTCCGTCCAACAACAGAAACGTCATAATAATTTTGGTAAAATGCCCATTGTGTTGCCTCGGCCATATAAGCTACAAGATTGTCGAAATATGCCGCGGGAAGCGCATATGCTGTTCCCTTTGTGTAAATACAATATCTGGGCGCGAACTCGGCTACCTGTGCGCCGTAGCCGCCTGTATAAAGCTGGATATCGTGATGAACGTATGAGTAATCTGGTCGCAATCCACCAAGATTGATCGATGCGGATCCAAGCGCAGATTTACCCTTGCTCAACGCAAGTGCAAGTCTGGCGGTGTCGCGAGTAAGTAGTGCAAAATGTATATCGCTGACTGACTGCACAAACCGATCTCCCATGTCAACGTAATTTGATGGAGCTGGCATGCAATAGGTGAGTGTAGCAAGGGACTTTGCCTGTGTTGCTGAATCAAGATAGCCCTCCATCAGGAGAAGTGTTGGCGAGTAATAGAGCGGAAGGCCCTGGTTCCAGTACCATGGATTTCCCCCTTTAGTTACGCCGGCATAAACGATTAACTCTATGCGATTAATTGCCTTTTGAATAGACTGCAGCAGCGTGTCGTTAAAATACAGAGCACTACCTTTAACCCGAAAGGCGTATGACATCATCATCATCCGGAAATAATGTTTATGACAGATCTCCCAAGGTGTTTGACCTATAGGGGCGGCATAGTTTATATCCGGCCAGCTGCCATCAATTCTGCAAGCTGCCATGTAGGCTCGTACCGAATCCTCAAGCCCTGCAATGGCAGAGGCAAAAACCGGGTCTGCAGTATCTGCTCCAGCCGCGGTTAGGTATTTAATCGTGTTGTCCCGAATGAGATCCAAATCCGCAGCCTGCACCGAAAACACAAGTAAGAGTGAGGTAATAGTCGTAAACGATAACACCTTCAACATTATTGATACCCCTTATTTTATGGGATTGGTTTCATCATTAATGATACCTCTTATTTTGTTATTTAGCAAAGTCTAAGCCAGTGATAAGTGTCTAAATTATCCTAAAAAGCGGTTGATATTTATTGAG